>JAHEMV010000382.1 GCA_024643455.1 Cytophagales bacterium | reverse complement strand
TTTTTATTGCTTGCAAGTCTCTTTTTAGGTTTGTATTACAATTTGTCTATTTGGTTTAAAATATCTGATAAGACTTATTTTGGTACAATTATATCTGTGTCAGCAGCAATACTTACTGTAGTCTTTAACTATGTATTAATTCCATATTTTGGTTACGAAGGGAGCGTTTTTACCACAGTATTTGTTTATGTATATATGTGTGTATTTGCATATCTGAGTGGTAAGAAATATTATCCTATCAATTACAACATTAAGAAATTGAGTTTCTATTTCCTCTTTGCATTGGTTTTATTAGCGATTGGATGGAAAATTGAAACATCCTCAAAAATGGTTACTTTACTACTCAAACAAGTCCCAATCCTAATATTTGTATTAGTCACCTATTTGAGTGAATGGAAAAAACTAAAATTTAGTAAAAATTAATTCCTACTTTTGTGGTCCTGAATAACCTTTGACACAATAAAATTCCTATAGCGAAGTTTACATCAAGCATATGAATATAATTATTCCAATGGCCGGCATGGGTAAAAGGCTGCGTCCGCATACCCTTACCACTCCAAAACCATTAATTCCTATCGTTGGTAAACCTATAGTTTATTGGTTGGTTCATGATATTGTTGCAGTGTGTAGTGAGAAGGTCGAAAATATAGGTTTTGTGATCGGCCGAAGTTTTGGAGAATCTGTCGAAAATGAGTTATTGAATATTGCTGCAAAACTTGGTGCAAAAGGGCATTTATTTTATCAGGATGAGCCTTTAGGCACCGCCCACGCTATATATTGTGCAGTAGATATTTTGTATGGCAAAACCATAGTAGCATTTGCTGATACCTTGTTTAAAGCAAATTTTAAACTTGATGAAGAACAAGATGGAATCATCTGGGTTCATCAAGTACAGGATCCTTCTGCTTTTGGAGTAGTAAAACTAAATAGTAATGGAGAAATCGAGGATTTTGTAGAGAAGCCTTTAATTTTTGTTTCTGATTTGGCAATTATTGGGATCTATTATTTCAAAGATGGGAATAATCTAAAAGATGAAATAAAGGTACTAATCGATAATAAAATAAAAGATAACGGGGAATATCAACTAACACGTGTGTTAAAAACCCTTAAAGAAAAAGGGACGAAATTTGTGCCTGGACAGGTAGATGATTGGTTGGATTGTGGAAATAAGCAAGCAACTGTAGAAACACATCGGTCTTATTTTAATTTTATAAAACATGAAAAATTAATAAGCGATTCTTCCAGAACGACAAATTCAGTATTGATTGAGCCTGTTTATTTGGGCGAAAATGTAGAGATAGATAATGCGGTAATTGGACCATTTGTTTCCGTTGGAGATAATTCAAAGATCAGTGAATCAAGAATTCAAAACTCTATCATTCAAAAAGATAGTCTGATTAAAAATGCAAATCTTGCAAACTCTATGTTGGGTAATTTCGTTACCTTTGAGGGCAAAGCCACAGATCTCAGTGTTGGAGATTACAACACCATTTCACAATTTTGATTTAAGATAGTATGCACAGAAAGGTCTTTAGAAATTTCATTTTTGTATTGTTTCTCTCAGTTACATTGCTGCAGAGTTTTAATGTATTGGGGCAAAAGAAAAGTAAGAAGAAAAAAAATGAAGTCAAGGTAGAAACGAAAGTTGTCGTTTCGGAAGAAGATAGAAGAAAGGCAGAGATGTATCATGCGGAAGCGGAAAAGTATTTTATACTAGATGATATTGCGAAAGCATTTGTTCTCTACCAGCGTTCACTAGAATCCGATCCGGCGAATGCCACTGCATATTATAAAATAGCGCAAATCTATCTCAAAAGCAATGATGCTGAAAAAGCAGTGTTTAATGCACAAAAAGCCATTGAGCTAGATGAAACCAACAAATATTTTTATTTGTTGCTGGCAGATATATATACCAAAAAATCCAATTTTGTTGAAGCAGCAAATACCTACGAGCAAATGATTGCTAAATGCAAAAATGCAGATGAGTATCTTTTTGAATTGGCAGCCATTTACATTTACCAGGAAAATTATGATAAGGCGCTAGGTATATATAATCGAATAGAGGATAAATTTGGTTTGAATGAACAGGTTATTGCACAAAAGCAAAAATTGTATTTAAAGCAAAGCAAGCTGGACATGGCAATTGCCGAAGGGCAAAAATTGATTGATGCCTATCCTGGTGATTCAAGATATGTATTGATGTTGGCTGAAATCCTAATTTCCAACAATAAGAGTGAAAAAGCAGTACCTTATCTTGAGGAACTTGTTAGCAATAATTCCGATAATGCCAGGGCGCTTTTAATGCTATCCGATTATTATAGAAAACATGATGATGTTGAAAAAGCGGATACGTATCTTAATCGGGCTTTTGGTATTCCAGATTTGGAGATCGAGCTTAAAATTCAGGTACTTGCAACATTTATCCAAAAACTTCCCAATGCAGATATAGAATCCTTGGCGATTAGTTTAGGAGGAAAAATATTGACAGCTCACCCCGATGACTCTCGTGCATATGAGATCAATGGTGACCTGTATATGAGTCTTAATCGAGATGATGATGCGCTTACAAATTATAAAAGGGCAATTGAACTCGGAGCTTCCAATTTTAATACCTGGCAAAATGTGCTTCAGATGGAAATTAAAATGGAAAATTATAAAGAAGCCATAAAGGATGGAGATCAGGCATTAGAATTGTTCCCAAATCAGGCAGGAATTTGTTGGTTCCTGGGTAATGCTTATTTAGCAAGCAAAAATTATGAAATGGCTTCTGAGATATTGGAAAGAGGCAAAAAGCTATCAAATTCCAATGAGGAATTAAAATCATATTTTAATGGTCAGCTTGGCGATACTTACAATAACTTAAAGGATTACAAAAAATCAGACGAATCTTATGAAGCTGCTTTAGCTTATAATCCTGATAATGACTATGTATTAAATAATTACAGCTATTTTTTATCATTAAGGAAAGAAAAGTTAGATTTGGCTAAAAAGATGTCTTTTAAACTGGTTTCAAGAAATCCTGATAATGCTACCTATTTAGACACGTATGCCTGGGTGCTTTTTGTACGAGGTGAATATGCGGAATCTAAAATTTATATTGAAAAAGCTGTGAGTAGCAAAGACATTAGCGGAACCATCATCGAACATTATGGAGATATTTTATTTAAATTAGGAGATGTTGATTTAGCAGTACAACAATGGCTTAAGGCAAAAGGAAAGGATGAGACTTCTGATTTAATAGACAAAAAAATTGCAGACCGTAAACTTTATGAATAAAACATTTCCATTTTACTTACTTATTTTGGTGATTTTGTTGTCATCATGTAAAAAGGATTTAATTGGATTTAAATCTAAAAAAAAGAGTGCAGTTAGTGTTGAGGAGATTGATTTTGATTATTTTCAGTCAAAGACAAAAATCAGGTATTCAGAGGGTGAAAAACAAGTAAATGGTAATGCAAATATCAGAATCAGAAAAGATTCATTGATTTGGATTTCAGTATCGCCATCTATCGGAATTGAAGCCACACGTGTGATGATTTCAAAGGATACAGCTTTAGTAATTAACAGAATTGACAAGGAATTTTATGTCTTTAATTTTGATGAGATCAGTCGGTATTTCAATTTTAAGGTGGATTATGATATGATCCAATCTATTCTGTTAGGTAACCTTATCAGGCCAATTAATAATGAGTCACAAGTAGCAAAGGAAAATAATTATTTTTTGATAAAACAAAACTCCGGGCCACTGGATATTGAAAGTTTCGTATTGAATGATAATAAAAAAATTGAAACAGTACTAATAAATGAAATGGCAACAAGTAATTTTATGACGCTAAAATATAGCGACTTCAAAGAGGTTGGAGCGTATCTTTTTGCTAAGGTTTGTCTTATAAATCTGACGTATAAAGCTAGTAAAGGACCACTAGTGACCAGTATAAATCTTCAACATAATAGAGCAGAAATAGTTGATAAACCATTAAAGTTTCCTTTTAATATTCCAACAAAGTATGACGCCTTTAAGTAATTTTTTTTACTTAATATTCATCACATTACAACTAGGTTTTATTTATAATGGGTATGGACAGAAGAATAAAAGCCAGTTAGAAAAGGAGAAAGCTGTTGTTCAAAATCAAATACAAGAGACTCAACAAATACTTGCCCAAACATCCAGCAAAAAGAAAGCAACTGTTGGTCAACTCAATGCGATCACCAAACAAATAGAAGGTCAAACCAAATTGATACGTTCTTATTCCAGTGAAGTCAAAATACTAAGTGGAAGGATCGATCAGGATGTCACTGTTATTTCTGCTCTGCAACAAGATCTTGATAATTTAAAAAAGGAGTATGCATCAATGGTGTATTCAATGTATAAATCAAGCAATGGATTTAGTAGGTTATCTTTCATTTTTGCCTCTTCTAATCTTACTCAATTTTATATGCGTTTTAAATACCTTGAGCAATATTCTTCAGCAAGAAAAAATCAAGTACATCTCATAACAGAAGTAAAAACTGAATTAGAAAATGAGAAAGCTTCCCTGGAAAAAGCCAAAAATGAGAAAAATGTGCTTCTTTCAGAACAATTGAAGGAAAAGGAAAAGTTGGATAAATTGAAAACCGAACAAGATAAAATTTTTAGTAGCCTTAAGAGTGAAGAAGCAGCACTTACCAAAGACCTTACAAAAAAGAAAAATGAAGTAGCTAGTCTTGAAAATCTGATTTCAAAGTTGCTCAAAGATGAAATAAAGAATAGTGCAATATCATCAGAAAAAATAGCTGATGTAAACATCGATTTAAAAAATATAACAAGTTCATTTGAAAAAAGTAAAGCAAACCTTCCCTGGCCTGTTTCTAGTGGATTTATCTCTGAAAAGTTCGGGACGCATCCACATCCTGTACTTACCAGAATTAAAATGCCTAATGATGGCATTAATATTCAAACCAAGCAAAATGAACAAGTAAGAGCTGTTTTTAATGGTGTGGTGAAAAAAATAGCTATAGTCCCGGGCGAGTTTAAATATGTAGTGATAGTACAACATGGAACCTATTTTACAGTATATGCAAAACTTAAAAAAGTCAATGTGAAAATGGGACAACAAATAACGATAGATGACGTTATTGGGGAAGTAAATACGGATGTTGATGGCACTTCGGAAGTCCAGTTTCAGGTTTGGAAAAATACTGAAAAGTTAGATCCGGAGCTTTGGTTGGCTAAGCGATAATAATTAAAAAGGGATTAAAAATCTTTTAAAAGATATTAGTATTTAAGTTTATAAGACCGTAATTTTGTAATGGTAGTAAGACACAATTCATTTAAAATATAAAGCTATGAACGTAGAATTAGCATTTCTTGGAGGTCTAGGAGGTTGGGAAATTCTTCTTATTCTTATGGTATTATTGATATTCTTTGGAGCTAAGAAAATACC
>JAHEMV010000381.1 GCA_024643455.1 Cytophagales bacterium | reverse complement strand
CCAAACATATCGTATTCTTCGCACCCTGCCTGTTGCGCTGCCTGTATGGCACCCCACTGAAGTGCGTATGTTGCCATTAAATTTCGCTTTGCATCCGATGATGCGCCATAGAGATATGTCCCTCTTTTTTTTGACAAAAGTAAAAACATCGCGGCCAGATATTCTCCATTGTAATCTGCCATAAGTAATTGCACATCGACGGGTGAAGACAAATCTTTGGTATGTGTAGCTAATACTGAGTAAAAGTATTCTTTATCATGCAACCTGATGCCATTTCTATTTGCCGTTTGCTGATACAAATCATACCAAATATCCAATTTATCCATACCATAATTTTGTACGTTTACTCCCTTCCGCTTTGATAATTTGATATTATACCGGGTTTTAGGCTTCATTTTCCCCATTAAATAATCACTATTGAGTGTAAGGTTTAAAAAGATGGTATTTGAAGGTAGAATGTTGGTCTGGCATTTTACCAGATTCCATTGGTGTGTTTTGAAATTTAACCGATACTCCTGGTTTCGGACTGTTGGAGGCCCCATCCAATTCCCATTTTCATCATAGTAATCTTCCTCTTTTGACCACTGGTTTTCCCAGGGTAAATCAAAACGGATTAAAATACAATTCTTTGGGAGGTGAGAACGCAATACTTCAGAAAGCTCTTCTAAAAATACACCATGGTTTTCTGAATCCGGTTCATCTTTTGGGCCATAGGGAACATAAGCCACACAATACTTTTCATCGATGTGCTTTACTAAAACCAATAAATCGTCCTGGATTGTTCTTTTTTTGTGGTTAGATGGAAATAATAAATCATCTGAGGCCTTATACCTGAATGCATAAGGTTGTATTCCTTGATTATACTTTACCCTGGCCCAAAAAGCAGTCTGTTGAACAATATTACTTTTTTGAATCGCTTCAATCTCCTCAGGTTCAACTTTACACTGCATTCATTTAAACTTTAATTCGAAGCGTGCAAATTTAGTAAAAAGCCTAAAATATGCCAAATTTCATTGCTTTGGCTTTATCCTGATTTTATTTTTAAGCAAAAAAAACCTTGATAAATTGAATTTATAAATTTCAATGCACGCCTAACGAGTAAATATTGCCATACTACTCTGACTTAAATCTTCAGGGAGAAATTTTAAAAAAGAATTACCAGATCAATATTTTTTTGTTTTCTTTTCGCGTTTTTCCTCTTTTTTTTCTTTTGGGGTTTTAAGCGGCTCTTTCTTTACGTTTTTCTTGGCATCTTGTGATTTTGACATGGTCTTAAAATTTTAAATGAATGTAAATATTAATAGAAATCCTTTGTTCAATTCCTTAATATAAATTTAACGTTTATTCAACATACTTTTATCAATAAAACTCTTTTTATTGTGTTGTATCAACGTTTTTGTTTCATCAATGTTGGTAAAATTGAACCAATTATTTTTTGTTGGTTTTTTGCAAACATAGTCTTTCTACTGGCCTGTTTTCTAATCTTTTTAAACTCCACAAATGTTGAAGATCCGTCAAACAAACCATGGATTCTCGAGTTTCATATTTGTGGTCTTTTTCAAGATTTATATTATCCAAATTCAACGATTTGTTGTTCAACGAATCCTAATTCTGTAAATTGAAATGGAGAGTTGGTTTAAGATCATAAGTTAAGCTTATAGGCATATAAAATATATAAATAAATATTATTGCAAATTTACATTTAGAAACAATCTAATAATTGATTAAAAATGGAAGACAAAAAACATTCTAGTACTTCATCTTACGATATGAACAGTGAAAGCAAATGCCCGTTTCACGGTGGAGCTGTTAAACATACAGCTGGAGGTGGCACCTCAAACCGCGACTGGTGGCCAAATCAATTGAACTTGAGTATCCTTCGGCAGCACTCTTCCCTCACCAATCCGATGGGAGAGGATTTCAATTACGCAAAGGAATTCAAAAAACTTGACTTGAAAGCCGTGAAAAAAGATCTTTTCGATCTTATGACAAAATCTCAGGATTGGTGGCCAGCTGATTATGGTCATTATGGTCCGTTTTTTATTCGTATGGCTTGGCACAGTGCTGGCACCTATCGTATTGCTGATGGCCGTGGAGGCGCAGGGTCCGGATCCCAGCGTTTTGCTCCGCTTAACAGTTGGCCTGACAATGCGAACCTTGACAAAGCGCGCTTGTTGCTTTGGCCAATAAAGCAGAAATACGGTAAGAAAATTTCGTGGGCGGATTTAATGATCCTTGCAGGAAATTGTGCTCTTGAGTCGATGGGCTTCAAGACTTTCGGTTTTGGAGGAGGACGTGAAGATGTTTGGGAGCCTGAAGAAGATATTTACTGGGGTTCTGAGGGCGAATGGTTAGGTGACAAAAGGTATGAAGGTGATCGCGAACTAGAGAACCCTTTGGGTGCTGTTCAGATGGGGCTTATTTATGTAAATCCTGAAGGTCCTAATGGAAATCCTGATCCCCTCGCAGCAGCTCGTGATATTCGTGAGACTTTTGGACGCATGGCAATGAATGACGAAGAAACCGTCGCGCTTATCGCAGGTGGTCATACATTTGGCAAAACCCATGGCGCTGCCGATCCAGGTAAATATGTAGGGCCAGAACCTGCCGGTGCAAGTATTGAGGAGCAAAATCTAGGATGGAAAAACACATTTGGTAGTGGTCATGGTGTTCATACAATTACCAGTGGTCTTGAAGGTGCATGGACAACCACTCCAACAAAGTGGAGCAACAACTTTTTTGAGAATTTGTTCGGATACGAATGGGAGTTAACAAAAAGCCCGGCTGGAGCCCAGCAGTGGAAACCGAAGAATGGTGCAGGTGCTGGTTTAGTTCCGGATGCACACGATCCAGCAAAGAAACATGCCCCATTTATGCTTACGACTGACTTATCTTTGAGAGTGGATCCTATTTACGAAAAAATTTCAAGACGATTCTACGAGAATCCCGATGAATTTGCAGATGCATTTGCTAAAGCCTGGTACAAGCTGACACACCGTGATATGGGTCCAATAGCACGGTACCTAGGCCCAGAGGTACCGAAGAAAGAGCTGATCTGGCAGGACCCAATTCCTGCCGTTACGCATAAATTGATTGACGCAAAAGACATTGCTGATCTAAAGAATAAGATACTTGCTTCCGGATTGACTGTGTCTCAACTGGTATCTACTGCCTGGGCATCAGCCTCAACATTCCGTGGATCCGATAAACGTGGTGGCGCAAATGGTGGCCGTATTCGACTTGCACCGCAAAAGGATTGGGAAGTAAACAATCCGGCCCAACTGGCCAAAGTGTTGGAAACGATTAAGCGTATCCAAAAAGAATTCAACAATGCTCAGTCTGGTGGTAAGATGGTTTCGATAGCCGACTTGATTGTTTTGGGTGGAAGCGCTGGTATTGAGAAAGCGGCTAAGAATGCAGGGCAAAATGTTAATGTTCCTTTCACTCCAGGGCGCGCAGATGCCTCGCAAGAAGAAACAGATACCGAATCTTTTGGTGCACTTGAGCCTGCTGCAGATGGATTTCGCAATTATTTTAAACCAAAACACACTGCATCAGCTGAAGAGATGCTGGTAGACCGTGCCCAACTCTTAACGTTGACAGCGCCTGAAATGACTGCACTCCTGGGAGGTATGCGTGTACTTAACACCAACTTTGATCAATCCAAACATGGTGTTTTTACAAAACAACCCGAGTCACTTACCAATGATTACTTTGTAAACCTACTCGATTTGGGCACATCCTGGAAGGCAACTTCGGATGCTCAAAATGTGTTTGAAGGTCGCGATCGTAAGACAGGTAATGTGAAATGGACAGGTACACGTGTTGATCTAATCTTTGGTTCGAATTCAGAGTTGCGTGCCCTGGCTGAAGTCTATGGATGCGAGGACTCTAAAGATAAATTCGTAAAAGACTTCGTGGCTGCCTGGACTAAAGTGATGAATCTGGATCGATTTGACCTGAGGTGATTTTAGAATATTATCTTTAAATGTAAAAGGTGATCCGGAGCGGGTCACCTTTTTTATATTTAAATCCCTGGCAGAACAAATTTTAGAGCTTATTTTTTATATCATAATCTACGGCAATGTCCAGATGATCGCAGTTACTCTATTATTACCTCATACAGTCCTGTAGCATACTCTTCGGGTAAATCAATTACCAAACGCAATGTCTTTGTTTTAATGGTCTTAAAATGAATGATATCCCAATCGTCTTTAGTAATGGTATATTCCCCTGTGGTTTCTACTTCCTTCCATTGATCATCCTTTTTGTATTCTACCTTCCATCCTTTGGGAATCCGGCAACCTCCATCTGGCCCATCATCAAACCAATAGGTTTTTAATGATGCCACTTCATTTATTTCTTCAAAATCAAACTGTACCCATTCTTCAGTTCCTTTCCTCGGCCACCAATGCAAATAGGGCACCGAGTGGTCATTGGAATTTGAGGAATATAATTGATCATTTACGGCAACTATAGCCGCTGATCTAACCGATGCAGTAACCTTACTTTTGCGTGCAATGGTGGGAGCAGGTTCGGGAAGCGTATATTCAAGACTGGTTGGAAGCCAAACACTCATTTCGCCAGGTCCTCGATTGTTCCAGAGGTGATATGGAATTAACGTTAATTTCTCTGATTTGGAGACTTCAATAGCTCCATCCAATTTACGAGATGCACGCTTAGCTTCTGTTTCGATGGTAAAACAATCCCCCAGAATTTCTGATTTTTGAACGGTAATACTGGCGTTGGGATCAACAATCAGGCTTGAAACATTCTTTTCTGGATTATCTGCCCATTCAGCACAATAAAGTAATGGTCCTCTTTCAAAAGCCATCTTGCCCAAGTCGTCTGTTACTTCAGGATTTGCTTTTACTTTATGGACATCCATTGGAAAATCAATCTCAATTTTATCTCCTTTGACCCATTTTTGAGTAATCGTGATGTATCCTTTTTCATCAATGGTATAGTCACTTTTTTCTCCATTTATTTTGACGTCGAATGGTTCCTTATTTTCGTTCAAATACACGTATAAATTACTTGGTACCGGTCTATTCATTGCATAACCAGGTGCCCTTAATTTTAAATTGGCTTTTATTCCGTTAGCTTCTTCAACCTCGATCTTGACACCTCCATTCCATGGAAATTCACTGGCCTGTCGCAGGAAAAGTTTGTTTCCCTCTATTTCAAATGAGGTCTTGCTGGTAATGTATAAATTAACATAAATGTTTTCGTTTTGCTGGGCATAAATATACTCAGGCATCGAAGGCAGAAAGCGGGCCACATTGGGAGGACAACATGCACATCCAAACCATTCACTTCGTTGGTGCTGACCAAAAGATGCAAGCGGATTAGGATAGAAGAAATGATCCCCGGAAATTGAAACACCATCGAGGATATTGTTATACATGGTTCGTTCCAAAACATCAATGTATTTGCTGTC
>JAHEMV010000380.1 GCA_024643455.1 Cytophagales bacterium | reverse complement strand
TTCTTATAAGTGCCGTTCTACGTCCTTCGTATCAGTCCTATGAATATTACAGAGAAGGAATGACCGTTACCAAGGACAGTTTGTTTAACCTCAGGTATACCCCGAGATTTTTAATGATGCTAGATGTAAAAACGCTAAGGCTACCAGCAGATTTAGATATTCCGGTATTGGTAGGTGTTGGTGATCAGGATGAATTGTTTGAGATTGATAAAGTAAAAGAATTCTATGATTTAGTACCAGGCGATAAAAAAGAATTTTTAGTTATGAAAAACACTACGCATGCTAAAATTCCTCTGGAGAGTTGGATGCAAGTAGTGGATTGGCTAAACAGGACATATGCCAATCCAAAAATAGAAAACTGATAAATCTGAGTAGAAAAGCTATTCCAATTGGCCTATTTTATAATGCGTGTTCGTTTCTGTGAGTTTGCAAATTATGTATCACATAAAAAAAAGTCTGTGACAATCGATATGAAATTGCACCTCATTCAACATTATAAACTGATATATCATTAAATCCAACGGTTTAAACATTTAATGATATATTTATAATCCATTTATTCATGAATGATTTATTATGAGAACGCTAATTTATTTTATGCTATTTTCTTTCACATTCCATTCCCTTTTTGGGCAATCGAATCAAAAGAATAGAGTAATTATTTTAACTGATATTGAGGCAGAGCCTGATGATACGCAATCACTGGTTCGGTTACTTCTTTATTCCAATGAAATTGATATTAAAGGTATAGTAGCCACGACTTCCTGCTGGCATAAATCAATGGTCAATCCAGAATCCATTAGAAAGGTAATTCAAGCTTACGATAAAGTACAGCCAAACCTTTTGAAGCATGATGGTACCTTTCCAAAAGCTGAAACAATATTTTCAATTGTAAAACAGGGCCTTCCTGAATATGGCATGTTAGCTGTTGGTGATACTAAAGATTCAGAGGGTTCCGAATGGATAATAAAAGAACTTCAAGAAAATGATGAGCGCCCATTATGGATATCTGTTTGGGGAGGATCAAATACTCTAGCACAAGCATTATTTAAGATTAAAAAAACAAAAACTGAAAAAGAGGTCAAAAATCTGGTAGCAAAACTTAGAGTATATGCAATTTCTGACCAGGATGACAGCGGTATCTGGATTAGAAATAATTTCCCAGACTTGTTTTATATTGTAAGTCCAGGTGATGATTACCGAAGTGCAACATGGATTGCTATTAATAGTTATATAAAAGGGATAAACAATGAAAAAATTAGCAATTCCTGGCTTGTGCAAAATATTCAACAAGGCCATGGCCCTCTTGGCGCGGTTTATCCCGATGTAGCATACGGAATGGAAGGAGATACGCCATCCTGGTTGAATTTAATCCCAAATGGATTGAGTATTCCTGAGCATCCAGATTGGGGAGGATGGGGTGGAAGATATGAACTTTATAAGCCTGACTTTTCTAATCTAAAGAAAGGACCTTCCGGTGTGCCATTTGAACCCGAGACAAGAAGCATATGGACCAATACTGTCGATCGATATGTACCATATATTCAAAATGATTATGGGAGAACTGTAAAAATGGATACTAGTACTTTCATGGATAATAAAGTTACCTTATGGCGTTGGAGAGATGACTTTCAGAATGAATTCGCTGCACGAATGGATTGGTGTACAAAATCATTTGAAGAAGCAAATCATCCACCTGTTATTATTTTGAGTAATCCAGAACAAATAACTGTCAAATCAGGACAAGGCTTCGGACTGGATGCTTTTGATACGACCGATCCGGATGGAGATAGTTACAGTTTCTTGTGGTTTAATTATCCTGAAGCTGGAACTTATAAAAAATTAATACAAGTTGAGGGAGCGGAAAATATTCATGGAGCCTATGTGAATGCACCAAAGGTCGACAAAGAAGAAACTGTACATTTTATTTTGAAAGTAACAGATAAGGGTGAACCTCCATTATCCAGTTATAAAAGAATTGTTGTAACAATAAAACCCTAACATACACAAGCGTGCGATCAGTATTACACACATCATTTGGTTTGAAAATTCAAAACGGTTGAAGATTAAATTAAAAGAGAATAAATATGAATGTTTTTTTATGGATTCTGCAAGTGCTATTGGCCATCCATACATTAATGGGGGCAGTTTGGAAATTTTCCAATTCAGAACAGACCGTTCCGTCATTGAAAGCCCTTCCTCACGGTATGTGGCTAACTATGGGCGCTTTAGAAATTCTATGTGCCGTGTGCTTTGTCCTACCTGCTATTAATAAGAAAATGGGTTTTCTAGTACCGATTGCTGCTTTGTTTATTGTAGCAGAGATGCTTTTTTTATGTGGTTTTCATATTTTTTCAGGTGAAGTCAACAGTCAGTGGATTTACTGGGTAGTTGTCGCGATTATTTGTGGATTTTTGGCTTATAGCAGATTTGTTTTAAAACCAATTTAAGATTATAAGTTCAAACGAAAATTAACTTTTTACAAGAATCCAACTTTCAAGGATTTCATGCTGTTTCTGAACCATTGTAACCTGGATCATGAATCTTTATCTTTAGGGAGAGCTGCCACGCTGGATTATACCAGGCATTTTAATTAATTTATAGACAACTGGTAGAGCTTTTAGAGAAGATAAATAATCAACTTACATTTAATTTTGCCAATGGTATCTTTGATTATTCGCAATTTGATATTTACAATTTTACATCCAGGTATCGTAGCTGGTCTTGTGCCATATTTGATTTTAAAAGAAAAAATAAACGACGCTTTTATCTTTCCGTGGCCTGTCTATAAATATTTTGGCGCGGCTGGAATTGTTATCGGGCTTATTTTTTTGCTTTGGTGCATTACTAGTTTTGCTATTAGTGGACGTGGAACACTTTCACCTGCTGATCCAACAAAAAAATTAGTCACAAAAGGGCTTTATAAATTTACGCGCAATCCAATGTATGTTGGTGTTGTATTAATACTAATGGGGCAAACACTAATGTATCTGTCTGCTTCCTTATTGATTTATTCAACGCTTGTTTTAATCGGATTTAATATATTTATAATTTTCATAGAAGAACCGAGGTTAAAAAAAGACTTTGGTTTGGACTATTATTCCTATTGTCAAAAAGTAAGGAGATGGATTTAAATCCCCTGCTTTTATTGACATCAAATAAGACGTGGTGAATACAAACCTGCCTAAATAAAGTTTAGGCACAAAGTTGAGAAAGGATATAAAACAAATAGTATTTAAAACAGTTAGTACAAATTATGCTGACAGACATTAATCCAAAACTTCCAATGCGTAACAAAGACGTTACGAGAGAGTATTATATAAATAAATTAGATTTTGAGGAATTTGGGAGTGCGGACTTCGATGGCTATCTGATGGTTCAAAAAGATAAAGTTCAATTGCATTTTTTTGAATTTAAAGGACTGGATCCAAAAGAAAATTATGGCCAGGTTTACATTCGGACGGATGATATTGATGCACTGTATCAAATAGTTTTAAGAAAAAAATTAAGTGTTCACCCAGCTGGTCAATTGCAAATAAAACCATGGGGACAGAAGGAATTTTCTATGCTTGATCCAGATAATAATTTACTGACATTTGGACAAAGTATTTAAACTAAAGGGAGCAACAACAGCAGGCAATTTAAATCGTTTCTGGATTTCTGGCTGCTCACTTCCTCATTGATCTATAGAATCTTCTTCAACCAATAATTTGCAGAAAATAATTATTTGGGATCCTTTAATCGCATCACCATAATTCCGGATTGGCTTTTATGGCTCATCAAATAATCACTTAAAGGTTTTTCTGAAATCTCTACCTTCATAGAATTGGAGCTGGCGTGGAGTAAATGTATCCTGCCGTTTTGTTTGACCGCGATTCCAACATGAGCTATATCCAGGTTATCCATTGCTATCGTAATGGCAATTAAGTCTCCTGGCTTTATTTTATCCTCATGACTTCCTAAAGTTTCTTTAGGTAAGTAATAATAAGTTCTTGATTTAATCTCCTTTTCACTTTTTTTAATCTGATCAATAAATTCTTCATTGCTTAATTGAGAATACGACTTAGGATTTTCAGACATAAAAGATGGATTATTCGCGTATGGTTCACCTCCGATATCCCCGGTAATATCCGTCAAAATCCCCTTTTGTTGATTGTTATAAATCCAGTCTGAAAAATAATGTAATCTTGAAGGATACGCTGTTCTTACTCCATCTCTGTACCGTAGAATTTCCAATTGATTCTCATAATCATCAAAAGTAAATTTTCCCATTTTTGCCAATCGCGCCAGGGTAACGACGGTTTCTAAATAGGTGGTGCAATCCAGACCTATTAAATTGATTACTAATTTCTCATCGCCTTCAAGTTCCAGGGTTTTTTCAACATAAGGTGTATTCAGAAATCCGGTCCCAATTTCGATAACTAAATCATTCATGGATTTTTGAGAACCATTGATTTTTGAAAGTGCGATTAAAGTAGAGTCAAGTCGTTCCCGACTTTCTATGGAGCATACCGTTTGGCCTAAGGAAAAAAATGGAATCAGCCCAATGAGAAGTGTTATAAATTGTCGCATTTGATAAAAAATTGTAAAATCCTTGTTTTTTTGATTCGATATCAAAAGTACGTGATTATGATTAAAAATGAATTATTATCTGATTTCATTCAAAATATATTAACACACCATTTTTATGTATTTAGATCATAATAAAATAACTTAGACTGGAGCATAATTTTCGAATGACATAATTATTAAGTTCAATTTCATCATTTGAAAATTTTACCTATTGGATAATTTATAAGCGTAATAATTTTGAATAGTTATAATGCTAATATTCAATATGTTTAAGTGATGTCTTGAACAGACAAATGGAAAATACCAAAATGTAATCAGCTATTAAAATCATGAAGAAATCAATCTTTTTAATGTTATTGATTCTTGCATCATTCCACTTTCAAGCCTATAGCCAAAATATAAAAGGAAATGATACGACAAGAGTTAAATTAGTTAATGCAGCAATCGAAATAATGACCTCTGCTGGCACATGTGCATTAATTACATTAGATCAGGAAGGCCTTCCCAGGGTCAGAGTAATGGACCCGTTTAAGCCTGAAAGTGATCTTACGGTCTGGTTAGGCACTAATCCAAAAAGCAGAAAGGTGAATCAGATCAAAAATGATCCACGGGTTACGTTATATTATTTGGCTAAAGATGCATCCGGGTATGTCATGATTAATGGAATTGCAGAACTGGTTGATGATCTAAATGAAAAAGAAAAGCGGTGGAAAGAGGAATGGAATGCCTTTTATCCTAACAAGCAGGAAGGTTATCTTTTAATTAAAGTCAATCCAAAATGGATGGAGGTTATTAGTTATACCCATGGCATTGTTGGCGATACGGCAACATGGCAGCCACCTATCGTACTATTTGATGAAAATTAAAAGTTGATCGG
>JAHEMV010000379.1 GCA_024643455.1 Cytophagales bacterium | reverse complement strand
AAGTTGCCAAGGATCCATCCTTTTTTGGCCGAACGAGACAGGCCGATAATAAAGCATTTACTACCAAGCCAAAAACTGTGATTGTTGAAAAATTGCCTCCGCATCCATTAAAAGACAAAGTGCCAGTAGGGAAATATTTTTTAAGTGAAGAAATTTCAAGTGAAGAATTAACCACAGGTCAGAGTTTTACCTACCAGTTTTCTATCCAGGGTGAGGGGAATATTTCAGCAATTGATGTCCCCATTGTCAAAGAATCAGCCAATTTTGATTTTTATTCTCCAAATATCCATCAGGATATTGTCACAAGCAATAATAAAGTAAGAGGTACAAAAAACTTTAATTATTATGCTATTCCAAATGAACCCGGAGAATTCAAGCTTGGGGATTATATTTCAATGATTTATTTTGATCCTTATGAACAAAAATATGACACACTGAAGTCACACTTCGATGTAAAAGTGACAGGTGAAAGCAAAAAAAATATATCGATTTCTTCCAATGACCTGGGTTCTTTTTATGATACTATAGATATTGAAGACAATAGCCTGGAAAATATAAACAAAGAAGGCATCGTAAAGTTCATAGCGAATATTGTTATAGTGGTCATGATGGGTCTCACAATATTCTTTATTTTTAGAAAATAATGGGAAATACCTACGGGAAAAAATTCTGCATCACAACGTTTGGTGAATCACACGGCAAAGCAATTGGAGTAACAATTGATGGATGCCCTGCTGGATTGAACATAAATGAAGATTTTATTCAAAGAGAACTGGATAGGCGAAAACCAGGTCAATCCAAAATTACTACACAAAGAAAAGAAGGAGATAGAGCAGAAATACTTTCTGGAGTTTTTGAAGGAAAATCAACGGGAACTCCTATGGCCATTGTTATCTTCAATGAAGATCAGAAGAGCAAAGACTACGCACATATAGCAGATAAGTTTCGCCCATCTCATGCTGACTACACATATCAGGAAAAATATGGTGTTCGTGATTATCGTGGAGGGGGAAGAAGTTCGGCCAGAGAAACTGCAGCACGGGTAGCTGCCGGGGCAGTTGCTAAATTATTTTTGAAGCAAATTGGCGTGGAAATCAATGCCTATGTTTCGCAGGTTGGTGCAATAGTGATTTCAAAATCTTATACAGAACTTGATTTCTCAAAAACTGAAGACAACATTGTAAGGTGTCCTGATGAAAAGGTTGCCAATAAAATGATAGAGTTGATCGATGAAGTAAGAAAAAATCAAGATACAATTGGTGGAGTAGTTTCCTGTGTGATCAAAGGAACACCTGCTGGACTTGGCGAGCCGGTCTTTGACAAACTGCATGCAGAACTGGGAAAAGCAATGCTAAGCATCAATGCAGTAAAAGGATTTGAATATGGTAGTGGATTTAAGGGTGTGAGCATGTTGGGTTCGCAACACAATGATCTTTTTGAAAATAAAGATGAAAAAGTCATTACACGAACCAATCATTCTGGAGGAATCCAAGGCGGTATTTCTAACGGTCAGGATATCTATTTCAATGTCGCCTTTAAACCAGTTGCAACAATTATGCAGGATCAGGAAAGTATTGATGTGCATGGAAATGCAACAACCGTTTCAGGCAAAGGCAGGCATGATCCCTGTGTGGTTCCAAGGGCTGTGCCAATTGTAGAAGCAATGGCAGCTTTGGTCATTGCAGATTTTTATTTATTGAATAAGGCTTCAAAAATATAACCTCACATAATAATCATTAAAATTCCATGGCTCAAAAACGACTTCCTCTACATACCAAAATACTTCTTGGATTAGTTATTGGGCTGGTTTTTGGGTTAGTGTGTATATTCACAGGCATTCCAAATTCACTTGTAATTCATTATATAAAACCATTCGGGACCATTTTTGTGAATGCGCTCAAAATGGTGGCCATGCCACTAATCCTGGCAAGTTTAATCGTAGGGGTAGCCAATCTGGGTGACATTTCTAAGCTTTCCAGGATGGGAGGGAGGACAATTGGAATTTATATGGCAACTACGGTAATCGCGACAACAATAGGATTGGTGATCGTGAATATCATACAACCTGGCAAAATAATCACAGAAGAAACCAGGACAGAATTGATGGGGATGTTTGAAAAAGATGTCGTGTTGAAAGCTGATGAGGCAAAAAAATTCAAAGAGGAGGGACCACTTCAACCTTTGGTTAATATCATACCTGACAACCTGTTTGATTCTGCATCAAAAAATTCCAACATGTTGCAAATCGTATTTTTTGCAATCATTTTTGGGATCGCACTTCTTCAGATCAAAACAGACAAAAAGCATATTGTCATTGGTTTTTTTGAAGGACTCAACGATGTTATCATCCGGATAATTCATTATATAATGATGTTTGCTCCCTATGGAGTTTTTGCACTTATTTCGACACTAATTGTAGAGATTGCTGGTAATAATCCCTCAAAAGCAGTTGAAATATTAAGTGCATTGTTGTTGTATTCTGCGACGGTTTTAATTGGTTTGCTTATCATGATTTTGGTTGTTTATCCAACGATATTCAAATTATTTACAAAGGTAAAATACAGGACTTTTTTCAAAGGGATAAGAGACGCGCAAATATTGGCCTTCAGCACGAGTAGCAGTTCAGCTACTTTGCCCGTGACCATGGAAAGTGTGGAAAATAATTTGAATGTATCGGAAGAAGTCAGCAGTTTTGTTTTACCACTCGGAGCGACCATCAATATGGATGGGACAAGCTTATATCAAAGTGTTGCAGCCGTATTTATAGCACATGCAATGGGATTAGAACTCAGCCTTACAAGTCAGTTAGCGATCGTAATTACTGCGGTTCTCGCCTCAATAGGCTCTGCAGGCGTTCCTGGTGCTGGAATGGTAATGCTTGTAATTGTACTGGAAGCTGCGGGTATCCCGGCAGCAGGATTGGCCCTGATCGTAGCTCCCGATCGACCATTGGATATGTGTAGAACGGTAGTCAACATTACCGGTGATGCTACTGTTGCCATGGTCATTGCGAGTACCGAAGGAGAACAAGTAGGGCAGAAAAGAGTTATAGACTAAAAGAAGATTAAAAGAAATGGAAAATAAAGCAGTATCGATTTATTTAGAAGCAAATCCTAATCCCAATTCCCTCAAATTTGTTGCGGATTATATGCTGGTAGAACCTGGGCAAAACTATGATTTCCCAGATGTAGAAAGCACAAAACATGCTCCTCTGGCTGCAGAGCTTTTTGAATACGACTATGTGAGAAGGGTTTTCTACATGAGCAATTTTATCACAGTGACCAAGACTGAAGATAAACAGTGGATTGAGATTCAGGACGAATTAAAAGCACATATTATTAAGTATCTTCAATCCGGTAAGCCAATTTTGGAAGCATCTGCATCTGAAACTCAGGTTGAGGAAACAGACATGGATCTAAAAATCAAAGGATTGTTGGAGGAGTATATTAGACCGGCTGTAGAGCAGGATGGTGGTGCGATCGAATACAAGTCATTCGAAGCTGGGGTAGTGAAGGTATTTTTACAAGGCTCATGCAGTGGTTGCCCTTCAGCTACTGTTACGCTGAAATCCGGTATTGAAAACCTCCTAAAATCCATGATTCCGGAAGTAAAATCAGTGGTCGCTGAAGAGATTTAGGATTAAAAGCATAAGAATTTTTGGAAGGCCTTTTGGCCTTTTTTTAAATTATTGCGCTACAAAATTTATCAACTGAATGAAACGCTCCATTAAGTACTTTTTTTATTTCTTCCTCTTTTGCCTTTTGCCAAAAAAATTGGATGCACAATCGATCTTTTCAGAGAAAGATTTAGAATATAAAAAGGAATTACTGCCATATGATGTGCCCTATACTTTTGCATTAAAAGATAAGGAATTTGTTATGCTTCAGGAATCAAATAGAAATGTGCTGAAACTTGGCAGATACGATCAATATTTTTTTGAAAAATGGGAAAAGGAAATAGAGTTTAATAAAGAAGAAAGCGCGCCACAACTTTTTATTCATGGAGATTCGGTGGTTACGTATAGTTATTCACCGGAGCGTGACAAAAAACAAATTCATCTATCTTTTAGATATTTTAATATAACGGATGGTGAGGAACTGACTCCAACAAACTATGTATTTGATACTGGAGAAAGTGGGCTGCAAAATACCAAAATCTCATTTAGTGAAGACAAGTCAAAATTTGTAGTTTACAATTACCTGGTTAACAATGAAAATAAACCAATGGTGGAGTTTCAAATTTTTGAAATTGGAACTGAAACTGCGGTGCGTCAATATTTTCTTGACCCAGAAAAACTGGCTTTGCCCAAAGCGCATAGTGCCTATTTAAATAACAATGGGGATTTATTTTTGGTGGCTGTAGATGCAAACGAGTATAAAACAGAAACCTATTACTGGAGCACTAAAACTAAAAATTTAATTCAGGTAGATAATACTTTTTTCTTCGAGCGGCCAGCTGAGAGTATTCGCGACATCAAAATCGTACAACAAGGACCAAGTTCCTATTTTGTGTCTTTTGCTGCAACCATTGAAGATGAACTCATTGGATTTAATGTTCTTGGTGTGAATGTCGTGTTAAAAACCGTGATGTTTTCATATAACCAAAATCTTCGATCTGCTGAGATTGCATCTGTTTATGAAAATTATATGGTCACCAGTGAAAAACAAAAGAAGAAATTACTCGAAGTCCCAAAAAGTTTGGACGAATTCCGATTGGTCCAAAGTTTTGAAAATCAAGAAAAAGATGTAATCCTCGTTTTTGAAGAATTAGAGATTCCCACCACATTTCATTCTGATGAAACTAATCAGGCGATGCCCTGGAAAATTAAAGGCCACGATGAAAAGTTTTATTTTGGAGGCGATGTATTGCTTTACTGTTTCACAGAGAGTGGGATACTAAAGTGGGAAAAAACAATACAAAAATCTCAATATAGCCAGGGTAACAGTCTGAGCTTATCCTACATCCCGCAAGTTGATGGAAATGAGTTGCAGATGATTCTTTATGAAAGTGCCAAGGATGGTAATTTTTATATTTTGAAAATCAACACCATTGATGGATCACTTACAAGTAAAACTAACCTGCTCCCTGATCAGAAAGCCGAATTTACCAAGAAGTATTCCTGTTGGCTCAATGGCAACTCAGTGATCATTTGTGGTATTTCACCAACAAATTCCAATAAAAGGACGCTTATGCTGGTAGAGTTTTAGTCGAAAAAAGCGCTAAATTTCCATCCGCCATAAAGGCATTGTCATACACCTTGGCCCGCCTAAACCACGTGATAATTCAGAGGAACTTGTTTCTAACACATCTACACCGGCTTCGCGAAGTGCCCGGTTGGTGAATTTATTTCTATTATACGATATTACACGTCTTGGGCTAAGTGCAAAAACATTGGCGCCATCATACCATTGTTCTCGGGATGAAAAATCTGGGTTTCCATCACCAGTCTCGACAACTTCCAAAT
>JAHEMV010000378.1 GCA_024643455.1 Cytophagales bacterium | reverse complement strand
AAAAATGTTATGCATGCATAACATATATGTATAAATATTTTATACATTCTAAGGAAAAGAGATTACAAAATATTTTTAAAAAGTGCCAATGGGGTAGTTGCAAAGGTGATTGATTAAAAAATATTTATTATTTTGAAGTGTAAGTAGCAATTGGTATGCTTGCAGAGCAAATCGTTATTTGGCCTAAAAAGAATTTGATTAGGTTGGCTTTTTATTCAAAGTCAGGTTATCAGGAGGCTCTGTTATATTTTCATTCTTCTGCCCTTTTGATTTTACCATAGCCGGTAATTTGTTTTTCAATAAGTTTTGGATTCCCCGCGTACACTATGCCGCCTACTCCTGTGATGCTTGCTGTCAATTTCTCTGTAACGAATACTTCAGCTCCACCAAGCCCACTCAAACCAATGTTGCATTCCAAACTTTTCAGTTCGGATGCCATTAGTCCGCCTGCTCCACTGATGTGTACTTCTTGTATATTGGTTTCTCCAGAAAGGGTGATTACCCCTGCGCCGCTCAATGTGACATCGATTTTGGAGGTTTCAAGTTCCATGTCTATTGCTCCTGCCCCGGAAAGATTTATTTCGAGATCTTCAGCTTTCAATGGCCCTTCATGTTTAATTTCAGATGTGCCAGATGAATAAATTTTATTTAATTTTTTATAAAAGATATTTATTGAAATCCCATGGCTGCCTTTTAGATGGTGTACATTGTTAATACTAAGGGTTTGATCATACAATTCAACATTGATATACTGCATCAAATTCTCATCAGTATTGATAATGACTTTGGATTCATCGCTTGGTATTAGTGCAACATCGTAATTCCCTCCAATATTTATAATATTGAAATCACTTACTTCAATTTCCTTACTTTTAATATTACCCTTACCTTGTTTGATATTTAGATCGCAACTAAAGGATAAAAGGATGCAAATGATAAAGTAAAATATAAAATGGGTTGGATTTTTCATGGATACTCTAGTGGTTATTTTATATCAAAGATAATTATTGTTTATCAAAGAAGATTATTCCACACTCATTATTGAATTTAATTGTGAAATTATGAAGCTTAGGTTATTTTTGCGCTTCATTTTACCCCGTTACCATGCTTAGAGATCAAACTATATTCGACTTAATTCAAAAAGAACAAGATCGTCAGGAAGACGGCATAGAACTTATTGCTTCTGAAAACTTTGCCTCAAAGCAGGTAATTGAGGCTATGGGAACTGTTTTGACCAATAAATATGCGGAAGGGCTTCCTGGGAAACGATATTATGGAGGGTGTGAAGTGGTCGATGAAATTGAGAATATTGCCAGGGATAGAGCAAAGGAATTATTTGGAGCTGAATGGGTAAATGTCCAACCGCACTCTGGAGCCCAGGCAAATGCTGCGGTAATGCTGGCAGTATTAAATGCGGGTGACAAAATATTAGGTTTTGATTTATCTCATGGAGGCCATTTAACACATGGATCTTCGGTAAATTTTTCAGGGAAATTATACCAGCCATCCTTTTATGGTGTTGAAAAAGAAACCGGGGTGATTAATTACGACAATGTAGAAGAAATTGCTAAGAAGGAAAAGCCAAAATTATTGATCTGCGGAGCTTCTGCCTATAGTAGAGAATGGGATTATGAGCGATTAAGGGACATTGCTGATGAGGTAGGAGCGCTGTTATTAGCAGATATTGCACATCCTGCAGGTCTTATCGCACGCGGGCTATTGAATGACCCCTTGGAATATTGTCATATCGTAACGACAACTACACATAAAACATTACGAGGACCAAGAGGTGGTATGATCATGCTCGGGGAAGATTTTGAAAATCCATTTGGATTGAAAACACCAAAAGGGGAATTACGTAAAATGTCTTCACTTTTAGACTCTGGAGTATTCCCCGGTACGCAAGGCGGTCCTTTGGAGCATGTAATTGCTGCAAAGGCTGTTGCTTTTGGAGAGGCACTTTCAGATGATTATATGGATTATGTGATTCAGGTTAAAAAGAATGCTTCTGTGATGAGTCAAAAATTTATGAGTAAAGGATATCAGGTCATTTCAGGTGGAACCGATAATCACCTTATGCTAATAGACCTTAGATCAAAAGGAGAAATTACAGGAAGAGATGCTGAAGATGCTTTAATTAAAGCAGACATTACAATAAACAAAAATATGGTACCTTTTGATTCCCGATCACCATTTGTTACTTCGGGAATAAGAGTTGGTTCTGCAGCCATCACAACAAGAGGAATGAAAGAATCAGAAATGGATAAGGTTGTTGACCTCATTGATGAAGTTTTGATGAATAAAGACAACGACAACAAAATAAAGGAAATCAAGGAGGAAGTGAATTCTTGGATGAAAAAATTCCCTCTTTATAAATAAAAGAAACCGTGGAGGAAAACGAAGAAGAACTGCCAAAAGGAGAAAAGGAAATGTCTTTCCTTGAACATTTGGAGGAATTGAGATGGCATATCATTCGGTCATTATTATCAATATTGGTTTTTGCAATTGCTGCATTTATTTTTAGAGATTATATATGGCACAATATCATATTGGCACCATCTCGCCCAGATTTTTGGACCTATAAGTTTTTTTGTAGGCTGGGGACCATTACAGGTACGGATGGATTTTGTATCGATGAATTGCCATTCATTATTCAAAACCGACGGATGACCGATCAGTTTACTATGGCCTTGACATCCAGTTTTGTAATTGGATTAATTGTGGCATTCCCGTATGCATTTTGGGAAATATGGAGGTTTGTAAAACCCGGTTTATATAAAAATGAGAAACAATTAAGCAGAGGTGCTGTATTTTTTGTTACCCTTTTATTTCTTACCGGGATTTCGTTTGGATATTACATGGTAGCTCCTATTTCCATAAATTTTCTATCAAATTTTTCACTTGACCCAAGTATCTCGAATGAGATAGATTTAACAAGTTATGTTTCCACTGTTTTGATGATGGTCCTTGCCTGCGGAGTAATGTTTCAATTGCCTATTATTGTTTTCTTTTTAACCAAAGCAGGCGTTATTACCCCTTCATTTTTAAAAACATATCGAAAGCATGCAATAATAGTAATACTTGCCTTAGCTGCTTTATTAACACCTCCTGATGTAATGAGTCAGTTATTATTAAGTCTTCCTATGTTCATACTGTATGAAGTGAGCATCTTTGTTTCGAGTATGATAAAAAGAAAGGAAGATAAATTATTATTGGAAGAAGAGAATTAGACCAAAAAAATGAGAGTTGCTATTGGATCCGATCATGCAGGATATGAATTGAAAAATCAGTTGTTAGAGTGGCTAAAAACTCAGGTCGATGAACTTAACGATCTGGGTACGAATTCTGAGGAGAGTGTTGATTATCCTGATTTTGCACATGCTGTTGCCGGTGAAGTGGAAAAAGGAAATTATGATCTCGGTATATTGATTTGTGGGACGGGAATTGGCGTTGATATGACGGCTAATAAACATCAGGGCATCCGATCTGCACTTTGTTGGAATAAGGAAGTCAGCAAACTGGCAAAAAGCCATAATAATGCAAATGTAATTTGTCTGCCGGGTAGATTTATTACGACTGAAACGGCGAAAGAAATTCTTGATACTTTTTTAAATACGAAATTTGAAGGAGGTCGTCACAATAGAAGGATCAATAAAATTAGTTGTTAGGCATTTTCCTTTTATAAATTCCATCACCGGTATTTATATATTCCGATCCTAGCATTGGTATAGAATTAAATAACTCCGGAGCTAAATCTATTTGATCGATAATCACATCTGGTATATCGCTTCTCAAATTTTTATCGATTAATTCCATATTGTCATAAAACTGGAGGTGTTCCAAATGCTTTTTAGATAAGTTCCAGTTGAAATATGGTGTTGCTTGCAATCCAGAATAATATGGACTTATATCAGTTCCTAATACGAGAATTTTTTTATTTTCTAAATCTTGCTGGCTAGTTTTTACTTTTAGTAATAGGGTGTCCAGGTCTATAATTTTGTCCAGGTTTAGTGTATGGAAGGTAACTCCGAAATACAATATTAAGACAGACAGAAAATAGAATAGAAAGCTGATTTCTCTTTTCACCACATGGCGGATAGATAAAAAAAAGTGACTAAGAAAAAATGCCACCCATGGAAAAAACATAATTAGGCTATACCCATCTTTGGCTGAATAAAGAACGAAAATAAATAATGAAACCAATGATGCAAAAAACATTGTTTTTTGAATTCTGACTTGAAATATTGTAAATCCGAAACCGGATAGGATTTTTAAGGAAGCTATGACAAAGAAAAAAATCGTAGTACCAAGAACAACTAATAATGATTTATAGGTAATAAAATGATCAGTTTCATAGCTAATAAGAGAATGAAGATAATTTGCATAAAATTCGTATGTATTGCCAAACCATGCATATACCATCCAACAAAGTATGAATGGTATTATAATGCCGTAGACTAAAAGTAGATATCTGCGGATAACCGTATTGGTAAATACTAATAATCCTAAAATATGGACAAATACCATTATGAAATAAGGGATGTAAAATAGTGAAGCTATACCTATATAAAGTCCAATATTGAGCAAATTTCCATCACTTTTATTTCTAGTTTCGATATGATTGAAAAGGCTGTTTAAAGAAAGTAGGACAAAAGTTAAGCCAAGCAATTGAGGAGAAAGTGTAATAATATTAAAAAAAGTAAGGCCAAAAATCCCATAAAATAGCGCTGGCAGGTAATTATTTTCATTGTACATTTTGTGTTTTAACGAAATGTAGTTCATATAGAATATCTGGAAAAAGAACAGAACCAATCCAAAAAGTTGAAGAGCGAGTTGGGAACGGCCAAAAAGAAAGTCAATGATTTGGAATGTAAACGCTGAAAAAGGACCAATATCATCCCAAATGCCCACATACAATAAGGCACCTTCATTCATACGTTCACCGACAATCATCCAACTCAGTTCAGGTATAGTTAACCAGTTTGAAGAAATCAAAAAAGGCAATCTGAGTAAAATAAGAACTATAAAAATGATAACTAATCGGTAAGGATCATTTATTCTAAAATAGCTTAACAATAGTATATTTGTTGATTAATAAGTAATATGCGACAATATAGAAATACTCGTTTATTAACTAAATAAAGTACGCTATAAATATTTCAAAATTATGACGAGTACACGCCAATTAAAGTTTTCAAGGCTTATCCAAAAAGAGTTGGGTGAAGTATTTCAAAAGGATCAAAAAAGTTTTTTTACAGGAAATATTATCTCTGTAACACAAGTTGAAGTAACTCCTGATTTTAGTGTAGCCCACGTTCATTTAAGTTTGGTTTTGGATGGAGACAAGGAGAAAATGATTGAAAAGGTCCAACAACACAAAGGAGAAATTAAAAAATCACTTTCAAAAAATATAGGGAGGCAGGTACGCAAAATCCCTGAACTGATTTTTCATCTGGATTTGGGAGCCGAA
>JAHEMV010000377.1 GCA_024643455.1 Cytophagales bacterium | reverse complement strand
AGATGGTGTATAATATGTCAGTTATTCCGTGGCCTTGCTTTTCTTTCCAATAATATCTTGTTATAAACACTGTAGCTACAATTCCGATCATTGGATAAAAATAGATCAGATAACTGTTTAATTCAGCATGCTCACGATTCATTAAAAAGTGCTGGATTTGATGCACTGATTCTTTAAGTGTAACCGCTGCTAATCCGGCAAAGGCACCAATGACAATACTCAGTATCATGGTGAAGTTCTGGGTTTTAATGTGCTTGACTCTCCAGATTAAAAAATTCAGCAGGATTTGATTAAATTTCATGTCGCAAAATTACTACAAATATGCCCAATTGGTAATTTTTTCAATTAAGGTTATTAAATATTATTACATCGAAAAGTTGGGAAAAGAATGAAAAATCGAATAACTGAACTTTTTAAAATCAAATACCCAATCATCCAGGCTGGTATGGTTTGGTGTAGTGGCTGGGAACTTGCCTCAGCTGTAAGTACCGCCGGTGGATTGGGTCTTATTGGGGCTGGATCAATGCATCCCGAAACCTTGTCTGAACATATAAAAAAGTGCCAAAAAGCCACATCAAATCCATTTGGCGTCAATGTCCCTTTAATGTATCCCCAGGTAGAAGAAATTATGAAAATAATAGTGGATTTGAATGTTCCAATTGTTTTTACATCAGCAGGAAATCCAAAAGCCTGGACAGAACCATTACAAGAGGAAGGAATAAAAGTGGCGCATGTTGTGTCAAGTTTGAAATTTGCAAAAAAATGTGAGGAGGCTGGTGTAGATGCAATTGTTGCTGAAGGATTTGAAGCTGGCGGGCATAATGGAAGGGAAGAGACTACTACCTTTTGTCTTGTGCCAATGGTTTCCAAAGGCATTTCTATTCCGCTTATCGCAGCAGGAGGAATAGCTAGTGGGAGAGGCATGTTGGCAGCAATGGCCCTTGGGGCAGAAGGTGTCCAGATAGGAAGCAGGTTTGCAGCAAGTGTTGAATCATCAGCAAGTCAAAAATTTAAAGACCTGATTGTCGGGTCAATAGAAGGTAGTACCGAATTGATGCTTAAGCAATTGACGCCGGTTAGGTTGATAAAAAACAAATTCTATGATCAAGTAAAGGCTGCAGAATTATCCTGCGCCAACACAGAAACCCTAATAAAATTGCTGGGAAATGGAAGGGCAAAACGAGGTATGTTTGAAGGAGATCTCGATGAAGGTGAATTGGAAATTGGGCAAGTTGCAGCATTAATTGATCATGTGGATCGTGCTGAAGATATTCTCAAGGAAATATGGAACGAATACTTGTTAGAAGGGAAAAAACTAGGCGAAATGATAATTAGTGCCAAACAGTAGAATTACTTGTAATAGAATTAACAATTAAGCATGGTTTTTGCGTATGAATTGTAATAAGCGGAATTTTCATTGAATTGTATAAACAATAAAAAAAATAGTATAATTTTTATGAACTCTTTAACAAATAAAGACTTTTAAAATTGAATACTGAAATTTCATTGACTCAAGATTGTATTTTACGTTATAGAAATTTGTTTAATCTTTTTATCTTTATAAAATCTTAATTATGCTCAATATGAATAATCTTTCCAAACAGATAGCTTCAAGCTTTTTATTGGTTTTGCTTGCAACCTCAATTTCCTGGGCACAGGAAAGCCCAGCCGCATCAGCAGAAAATACTGTCAATGGTGTCAAAATTAAAATCGATTATCATTCACCGAAAGTAAAAGGGAGAATCATCTGGGGTGGACTGGAGCAATATGATAAGGTGTGGAGAACTGGTGCAGATAACGCCACGACCATTGAAGTAAGCGAAAATGTAAAATTTGATGATCACAAAATTCCGAAAGGAAAATATGCCCTTTTTACCATACCTCAAAAAGGGGATACATGGACCGTTATTATCAATAAGGTTGCGGACCAGTGGGGAGCATTTAACTATGACCAAAAAGAAGATCTTGTACGATTTGATGTAAAGGTTGATCGGACATTAGAAATTCATGAATCACTTCTTTTTGATATTAAAGACGATGGAACGGTGGTATTCGCATGGGAATACAAAACCTTTAGTTTTAAAATCAAAAAGTAGATCAAATAAAATAATATATATTGCGTTTTTGAAGGCAGGGCATTTTTGGTGACCCTGCTTTTTATTTATTTTTATAAACAGACTATGAAGCTAGGATTATTTTTTTCTGTGTTAGTGTTGATTGGATTGAGTGGATGCAACAAACCAGAATCTCCACAATTTAAATATCTTGAAAATATTGCTGTAGAATTAGAAAGTCTATCTTCTGCAAATTTGCATGCAGAGGCTATACTTTACAATCCAAATAAAAATAATATTACGATAAGGAGTGCCAATATTGACATCATGATGAATGATAAAGTCATTGCTGTCTTAGACAAAGAATACGATATAAAAGTGAATGGGAATGAAGATTTTATGGTGCCTCTTGATGTAAAAATTAAACTCAAAGATTTGAATCTTAATGCTATTGGATCAGCATTGGGTCTATTTGGTAACAGCGGACAAGAAATCAGATATCTTGGAAAAATAAAGGTGAAAGCATATGGAGTCCCTTTCTCGGTAAAAGTGGACTATAAAGACAATATTAACCTGAAGATGTAATTGGAATCAAAATAGGGTCAATACATTTTCAGGTGGTCTTCCTAAAACTGCCTTTTTACCGTCCACAACAATTGGTCTTTCGATAAGTTTTGGATTTTCAATCATAACCCTGATCCATTCATCCTCATTATAGGATTTATCCTTAAACTGCTCCTTGAATATTGTTTCATTTTTTCGAAGTAATTGCTGTGGAGATATACCTAATAAGTTAATAATTGATTTTAATTCCTCAAATGTTGGCGGCGTATCCAGGTATTCTATCACTTCTACTTGTTTACCTGAATTTTTAATTAATTCAAGCGTTTGCCGGCTTTTTGAACATCGAGGATTATGGAATATCTTCATAGTAATTATGACTTTTTTATTTTAGTTGCACTAAATACAAAGATATGGATTTTGAAAGCTAATGGTAAAGCCAATTCCCAAAACCCTATTTAGCAATTTCTTTTATCATGTTTTTACCAGTAATCACAGTTCCAGTTAACACGGCCGAAATTAAAGCTCCGGCGATTCCGCAGGAAACAATATCCTGTCCCGTTAAATATAAGTTTTTGAAGGGTGCTTTTACATGAATTGCATTGCTTTTAAATCGAGCAGGACTATGCTCTAATCCATATATTTCTCCCTGATCATAATTGACAAAATGCTTTGTTGAAAGTGGCGTTGATAATTCGTAGTAATCTACTTTTCCTTTCAATTGTGGAAGGTATTCAAAAAGTTTTTGTAGCAGTCTTTGAGCATAGCGCTCTTTGATTTGTTCATAATCTTGACCGCGTTTTTTCCATTCTTCCGATTCCCACTTTTTAAACAATCCGTATTCACTTAGTGTGATGATTTCAATGGTACTCTTTCCAGGATACCTGTTTTGAAAATCCGGATCTTTCGCAGCGGGGAATGAAACGTACACAACCGGGAAATTCTCATTTTCAGGGTCCTTTAGATAGTTCCTTATGTTTTCGTCATGATCGTAATTATCGGGATAAATCCATAGATTGGTCTTGGGCAACTTTAAAGCTTCCGGAGTTTCATTAAAACCAATGTACAGGCATAGATGGGCAATAGAAGGTTTCAGATCATGAATTTTCTTTAAATATCCTGAATTGATTTTATGTTTTTTTAAGAGTTGATTGTAGGTAATGTGGACTCCGGCGCTGCTTATAATATTTTCCGCATAAAACATTTTTCCATCTGCCATTTTTACGCCAATTGCTTTTCTTTTTTCAATTAGGATTTCGCTCACTTCAGCATTCACAAATACATCACCACCGGCAGATTGGATTACCGGTTCGATCGTGTTAAAAAATTGGGCAGAGCCTCCAACAGGATAGCTTCCGCCATCAAAATAGTGATTAACCAGCATGGCATGCATGATGAAGCTGCTTTGGCCTGGAGGCATACCGTAATCACCAAATTGGGCTGTCAATACGCCAATCAATTCCGGATTGGTGATAAATGATTCTAAAACAGTTTTTGTGGTTTTGGAATAATATTCTTTTGATTCTCTTGAAATAAAGCCTCCAAAAAATTGACCAATAAGTTTGGGTACTACTCTTGTTGCAAACATCCCACGACTTGTTCTTGAAGCTTTCCGGATCAAATCAACATAGCGGTCTATACTTTTTTGATCTTCAGGCGAGTTGAACTGTTCTTTTAATGCGGCTTTAAAATGCTCTCTCCCTTTAAAGAAATTATAGGTTTTAGTACCAAATATAATTCGATCATAATTATCAGGCAGCTCGGCCCATTGTAAATTTCCATCAGTGACGTAGTTGAATATCCTGCGCACAAAAGATTTTTCCTGGTGGACCTGACCAATATAATGCACGCCTACATCCCATTCGTAACCACGTCGCTTAAAAACATGGGTAAATCCTCCCGGAGTATAATGGCGCTCCAATACCAAAGAAGATTGCCCTGCCCTTGCAAGCAGAGCAGCCAGTCCGATACCACTGATTCCCGAACCGATAATAATATGGTCATACTTTTTAGTTGGTTGTATTTTTTTATACGATTCAGCCATGGTTGATTACTTTGTGAAAATGTTTTGTCAATCTAAACTACTTAAAAAAGTGCCACTATTTCAAAAGCTGGATGGAATTATATCAACTTTTGGTAACTTAGATGACCACTAAGTATTTTAATGAGATTTAAATTTCACCTATTAGTAATTGTTTCATTGATGTTTTTATGGTCATGCCATCATCAAAAACCGACAAGTTTTGTTGTTGGTGAGCCAATTATTGCCAACATTATTCCACATAAAGTAAATCCAAACACTGAATTAATTTTTAATTTTAGCAGCATCCAATTATATCAGGATATCCATACCATCAATCTACAACAGTTCAAATCATACGGATCTTTTTATACCAGGGATTTCACGATTTACCAGATTAACGATTTAGATCTGCTGGAGGATAATCTGTATATCACTGAAATATATTTATATTTTATTGACAATTCACTTCACAAGATTCAGGCATTTACTACAAAAAATATGTCTGATTTCTTTTTATCAAAGTATGGAGGGGCCAAATTGGTATTGCGGGATAGATTGAATAAAGATATCGTGGACAAAGAAGGAGCTGTTCAGCATACTTCAGGCAAGATTATTATGAATAAAAATCTAAGCAATTTTAAACTCAAATGGAAAGCTTCTGATCGATTGATATCGTACCAGGTAGATGAGAGTGATCAAAAAAATTTCGAAGCCCTGGAGGAATTGATCAACCTGGAAAACCAGCAAAAAATAAAGACCCAACCCAAATATGTTTTTACGATTCAGAGTGATGTTTATGCTAAACTTCTCGATCGGGTGAAACGCGATGAACTTGTATCAA
>JAHEMV010000376.1 GCA_024643455.1 Cytophagales bacterium | reverse complement strand
ACCGTCAGGATTACTATAGATCCAGTTCAAGCTATTATTGAGTCTTCGACAGACACCATCGACCTGGCGACGGAAAATGAAATAACATTACACAAAAAATCCATGTATGCGATAAACTCCTATTGGCAAATGCCTACCGGCACTTTTGATACGACTGCTGTTTTAAATGAAGTTTACGAATTTCCCGGAACCTATGATTATACAGTAGTCGCCCAGAGTGAAAATGGATGTTTTGATACTAATTCTTATGTGGTACAGGTTGTAAATATTACCGGATTTAAAGAGGAACAGAAGCTCTCATTGGTCATCTATCCAAATCCAGTTTCAAATTTATTGGTCATAGAATTTGGCGAAAAGATGGATCAGGATATTAATTGTGAGTTGATTGATTCTTCTGGGAAACGGTTGAATTATTTTACTATTGATATGCGTTTAGGCACCTACCGGTTGGATATGAGTCTGTTAAAAAATGGTATATATTTCATTCGATCTTTACAGGATGAAGCTCCTTTTATAGCCAAAATTCTAAAACAATAATTTTATAATTCTAAAAACCAAAACGCTTTTCAGCGTTTCACCCAGCTTGAAAAGATAATTTAATTCCTTGATATTGCGTAGTTTTTAACAAACACAGTCGTACTTAGTTATTTTCCAAAGCAAATTAGATCGATGAAAAAAGTTTTAGCAGAGCTGATTACGATTGGCGATGAAATTTTATATGGCCAAACCCTTGATACCAATGCACATTGGATGAGCGGTGAGCTGGATGGTATTGGCGTAAAAGTGATCAGACGAACAACGTGCGGAGATCAGGAAGAGGAAATTCTTCAAGCCTTTCGTGAGGCGGCACAACGTGCTCAAATCATTTTGATTACAGGTGGGCTTGGTCCTACCAGTGATGACCTCACAAAACCATGCCTGGCCAAATATTTTGACAGTGAGATCGTCATGAACAAACAGGCACTGGAGGAGCTGGAGCAGTATATGAGCTCTCGGGGAAGAGAGTTGAACAAGTTGACCAGACTTCAGGCAGCCTTACCGGATAAATGTGAAGTGGTGAGTAATGAGCGCGGTACAGCCTGCGGCATGTGGTTTAACAATTTAGGAAAGGTGTTTGTTGCGATGCCCGGTGTGCCGCATGAAATGAAATTTATGATGAAGGCCAAGGTGTTGCCAAGAATAAAGCAGGAATTTGACTTGCCAATCATTTACCATAAAATCGTTCGCCTGGCAGGAATAGGTGAATCCTGGCTTGCTGAGAAAATAGAAAACTGGGAAAATACACTTCCAGAAAATGTTAAATTGGCTTATTTGCCAACTTATGGAGATTTAAAACTTCGGCTCACTTCGATTGGAAGCAACCTGAATGAGCAAAAAAAGGAAGTCGATTTATTGGTACAAAGCCTGCTTCCTTTAGTGCAGGAATATGTTTATGGTTTCGATGATGATTCATTGGAGATGGTAATCGGCAGACTTCTAAAAGAGAAAAATCATAAATTGGCTTTGGCAGAAAGCTGTACTGGTGGCTATGTGGCGCATCGCATTACCAGCATCCCAGGTAGTTCAGATTATTTCAACGGCGCCCTGGTGCCATATCAGAATGATTTGAAAATCCATGAGCTTGGAGTGAAGGAAGAAACCATTGTGCAATTTGGTGCTGTGAGTGAAGAAACAGTGGCCGAAATGGCTATGAATATAAAACGAAAGTTTAATGCAGATTACGGACTTGCATCAAGTGGGATTGCCGGGCCTGGAGGAGGAACAGATGATAAGCCTGTAGGACTCATCTGGATAGCATGTGCTTTCGGAGAAAAAGTTAAAACACGAAAACTAAACCTGACAAAAGATCGGGATGTGAATATCAAGTTGACCTCCGTTGCATTATTGACTTTACTTCATCAAAGATTGGTGGCAAAGGATTGAGAAAAGCAGTTAAAAATGCTAAATTGTCAGCATCTAACTAAGTCTGAAACAAAAAGAGAAAAGGATGGCACTAATTGAAATTCTTATGCCTCAAATGGGGGAGAGCGTTATGGAAGCGACAATCATTTCATGGCTCAAGAAAGAAGGAGATAAGGTTGAAGCAGAAGAGCCTTTGCTAGAAGTGGCGACGGACAAAGTAGATACAGAAGTGCCGGCAATCCATGAAGGATTTATAAAAGAATTTCTAGCCAAAGAAGGGGATGTGGTTCAGATCGGTTCACCAATCGCAATCTTAAGTACAGATGGATCGGAAATAAGCATTGTTGAAAAGCATCAGGAAAATGGATTTTCAGAAAAAATTGAGAAGGTCGCTCCTGAAATTAAAAAGCAAGCTCCTGTTCAAAGCGAAAAATCGCCTGCACGTGTTGAAAAGCAAGAACCAATAACAAAAATGCCTGAAACAGATATTTATGTCGATCGTTTTTTTTCTCCTTTAGTAAAAAACATTGCAAAAGAAGAACATATTTCTGAAGAAGAACTTAAGACCATCGAAGGAACTGGAAAAGACGGGCGCATTACTAAGAACGATATTATCAATTACCTGAAAAAGCAGAAAAGTAAAGGTGTACAGTTCAAATCAAATGGATCTTCACTTAGTCCTATAAGGTCTGCTGTTGAAAAGGGCACCTCCATTCCGACACCAATTCCCGGTGAGGATGATGAGGTGATAGAGATGGACAGAGTACGCCGAATTATCTCTGACCGAATGTTGGAATCACGGAATGTATCTGCTCACGTACACTCTTTTATCGATGCTGATGTTACGGAAATCGTAAAATGGAGAAGTCGGGTTAAAGATCATTTCCTCAATGACCTGGGAGTAAAACTAACCTTCACGCCAATTTTTATTGAAGCGCTGGCCAAAGCCCTGAAAGACTATCCAATGATGAATATCTCTGTTGACGGATACAAAATCATCAAACGTAAACACATCAATATTGGTATAGCTGTAGCATTGCCAGAGGGAAATTTGATCGTCCCGGTAATCAAAGATGCGGATCAACTCAACCTTGTAGGACTCGCCAAGCTCGTAAACGATTATGCTACTCGAGCCAGGATCAATCAATTGAGCATCGAAGAGATTTCAGGATCAACCTATACACTAACTAACGTTGGATCATTTGGAAGTACCATGGGAACACCAATTATTTTGCAACCCAATGTAGCGATATTGGCCATAGGTGCCATTGAGAAAAAACCATCCGTAATCGAGACCAAAGAATACGGCGATGTGATGGCAATTCGTAAAAAAATGACCCTTTCACATTCCTACGACCACCGCGTAATAGACGGAGCCCTTGGCAGCTTGTTTGTAAAACGCGTTGCTGAATACCTTGAAAACTTTGATACAAGCAGGAATTTTTAGGGAGCATTTTAAAAAAATATTTTTATTGGTAATTTTTAGGCTCACATAGGCCTATTACTTGATCTGGAGTCATTAAACCCAATACCTATTTTAGAAATGATGCTAATGATGATTTCGATAATAAAAGCCTTAGGTCCATTGCTTAAACCTTTATGCACATTTTGAATTTATTGATCAAAAGGGCCAACAAAACAGTAGCTTGTAGTAGATTGATCTGCCAAAATCAGTTTTATGATTATAATTTTTTTAGTCTGTATGAAAAGGAATTATTTTTTTAGTATTCTTTTATTTTTCTGCTTCACGTCAAGTTTTGCACAGGATTCTCTTTCAACAAAAAAAATAAAAATCCTTCCTGTCCCCACTTTTGGATATTCGCCAGAAACTAAAACCTATGTGGGCGCCGTCGCTCTTTTTACCCTCAATTTGTATCAGGATCAATTAACGCGTACTTCCAATGCCAAAATTGAGTTTGGCTATACCTGGAATAAACAAATTATTGTAGAAACTCAATGGAATTATTTTTTCAGAGACGAAGCCTGGTTTACGCGTGGATGGATTCATTTTTCGAAGTATCCTGATTTGTATTATGGGATAGGATCGGATACACAGGCAAATGGTGAAATTAAGTTTGAGAGTAATCGAACTATCATTGATATCGATGCTTTAAAGAAAATAAAAACCAATGTGTTTGCCGGTGCTGGGATTCGCTATTATAGCTATGGAAAAATGAGTTATTTTGAAAATGTCAACCCCTATCCTGAATTAGAAAGTAGTACTTCGATTGGGTTAAAAGTTATTTTTCTGAAAGACTCCAGGAATAATATTCTGAATCCAACCACTGGAACTTATTTGGATCTGAACAATAGTTACAATATAGATGGATCTTTTTATAGTAAGTTAGGGATTGATTGGAGGAAGTATTTTACTTTAAAATACAATAGAAATCATGTGTTAGCTGGTCGGGTTTATTCCAATTTCACATTTGGTGAACCACCCTTTTATGATTATTCTTTAATTGGTGGGGATAAATTTGTACGCGGATATTTGTATGGGCGATTCCGGGATTATCATTTTTCTACGTTGCAATTAGAGTACAGGATGAAGCTTTTCTGGCGTTTTGGATTAGCTGGATTTGGCGGCATGTCAATGGTTTATCATGAAATAGATCAAATTGATCAGCAAACTTTTAAGCCCAACGCTGGATTAGGACTCCGTTTTTTAGTGGATAAAACAGAAAATACAAATCTCAGGATCGACTATGCAATTGGATCGAATGGACAGGATGGATTTTATATCACTTTTGGTGAAGCGTTTTAATAAAACACTAATTTTAAAACCTTTAATTCATTTAAAAATGCCTTCAAACTCCAGGAATTTGAAGGCAATTTTTATGACTTAATTATTAAATATTACTTCTCGTTGCTTGGTTTTCCAATCGTTGCAAGAATTCCGCCATCAACATATAATATATGTCCATTGACAAAATTGGAGGCATTTGAAGCCAAAAATACAGCAGCACCCTGCAAATCATTAGGATCTCCCCATTTTGCTGCAGGGGTTCTGTTGATGATAAAATCATTAAATGGATGACCATCGACACGGATTGGTGCTGTTTGTGAAGTGGCAAAATATCCAGGGCCAATTCCGTTGATCTGAATGTTGTGTTTTGCCCATTCTGTAGCCATATTCCTGGTGAGCATTTTCAGGCCACCTTTTGCAGCAGCATAGGCGCCAACTGTATTCCTACCCAATTCGCTCATCATCGAGCACATGTTGATGATTTTTCCGTGACCCCGGGCAATCATGCCTTTTACAACATGTTTCGACATGATGAATGGCGCGATGAGATCGATATTGATCACTTCTGTAAAATCCTCGACACTCATTTCCTCCAATGGTATGCGCTTGATAATTCCGGCATTGTTGACCAAAATATCTATTGGACCTACTTCAGTTTCTATTTTAGCAATTCCTTTAATGACAGCCGCTCCGTCGGTCACGTCAAAATTGTACGTGGCGACATCGATCCCAACTTGGGTATATTCTGCCTTTGCAGCGTCAAGTTTGTCCTGGAAAATATCGTTTACCACAATTTTTGCCCCTGCATTTCCCAATCCCTGGGCAATAGCCATTCCAAGACCATGGGTACCACCTGTAACCAAAGCTACTTTACCCTTCAAATCAAATAA
>JAHEMV010000021.1 GCA_024643455.1 Cytophagales bacterium | reverse complement strand
AGGCCATCCGTCTTGCCGAATCGCAAGCCCGCAGCATTTCGATAGTCCTGTGCCTGTGTCGTGGCAAATAGGAATATAAATAAAATTGAAAAAATATATTTCATGGCTATGAATGTTTATCTGTTTGTATTGTTTTCTATTTTCGAAATCGCTTCAATAAAATCTATTTTAACCTCCCCGTTTTGAGCATCAATATTTACATTGCGATCAGCATTTTTTGACCCAAAAAATCCGGTGATTTGGACAAACTTAGATTTTTCATCCACATACCTTTTCTCACGCTGGCCTGGGTAGTTTGTAAGATCAATCTTATCGTCACGAACATAAATCTTTGTTTCAAAGTTAGATTTATCAGAAAACATAAGTTCGTAGTCCGTTGATTTTCCATCCAAACGGATCGATGTAAAACTGGATGGAATATATTTGATGATCATACTACCATAGCTTTGACTAAGTCTGCAAGATTCTTGCATAGTACCAATCGACAACTCGGTAAAATTTGCTGACCCTGAAATATCCCTTACCTCATTTACGCTAACTTTGTCATTTGTTGATTGTATATCAAAAATGGATACTTTGCCTATAACGATCGTCGATGAACTACTTTCTAAATCTATTTTTTGACCATAATCCAATTCCAAATCCGCACCTTTTAAGGAAATCCGACCTTCGTTGACTTCCTGAATTTTGGCATTACCATAATTTATATTTAACCTCGAATAATCCACCATTTTATTTGCACGTAGATTCCCATGAGCCAGTGTCACTGTTATCCTTCCTTCTATATCACCCAGGTGAACATCTCCAAACCGATTGTCGACCGATACAGAAGCAGCACTCTCCGGAATGGATAATTCATAATTTACCTGTAGCTTATGATTGCTTAATAATGAAGCTGAATAATCACCAACAGTATTAATAAGGTCCTTAAAAAAACTCTTCTTCCGGTCAAAAACCGACTCGACCTGCAAAAAATCACTGGCTTGTTTAAAATCAAATTCTACTCTGTCCATCAGTTTTTCGGCAGCATCCCTATCTTTGCCATAGGCAAGTATTTCAATCTTCAGCGACACTTCATTTTTTGACCAGGTATCAATGATCACATTCCCATATTTATTGGTGATCTCCAGGTTCAATCGATCAGCTACCACAAAACTTTTATCAATGGATTTGGTGATTTTGATTTCTTGCGACCACCCTACATGACAGAATATAAGTGCCATGAATACCAGGTAAATTTTATATTGTTTGTGCCTTTTCATGTTCTTTATTATCATCATTTTTTTGAATCTCATTCAATATTTTTTCTAACATTGCCAATTTTATTCTATAGTATTCGATCATGGCATTGATTACTTCTTCACTATCGGCATTATCGTTCAAATCTTTTTTCAAGGACAAATAATCATTGTCCAAAATGTTAAGTTGTATTTGAATCTCAGGATCCAGACCACCGGATTCAATTTCAATAATCTTAATCTTATCCGCGATTTGACTGGCATAAAATGCCTCTGTATCTGCCAATTCAGAAGATACATTATGCAAGGCAATTCCATTGTTGTTCATGGCGATGCGCTGGTCATTGAGATAAAATCCAGCTGTCACTGTAAGGAATACCAGAATTGATGCTGCTATTTTCAACAGGACCTTCCATGGATTCTTTGCTCTTTTTCTATCCAGTTTATTGAGCTTGCGATCGAGGGAATCCCATGTTTTTTCCAAATCGAGTTCATGGATTTCGAAGCTTTCCCGATGTTTATCCGTAAATATTTTCAGTTTGTCTTTCATGACTTCTATATTTCCTCTGCTAATATTTTTCTCACTTTTGCTCTTGCTTTACTGTACTGTGCTTTGGATGCCGACTCAGAAATACTCAGAATTTGAGCAATTTCCTTGTGATCATAGCCTTCGAATAAGTACAGGTTTAACACTGTTTTGCATCCTTCAGAAATTTTATCTATCGCCGACAAAATCTTTTTGGCTTCATAATTAATTTTTTCATTATCCTTTTCATCATTCTCATCCGCAAAATCACCAGCACCATCGATATCGCTAACCAGCAAGTTTTTCTTTTTTAGGGAGTTTAGGCAATGGTTTATCACGATTCGCTTAATCCAGGCCGAAAACATCTCCACGTCACGAAGTCCCTTGATTTTATCAAATACATGAATAAAAGCATCCTGCAATACATCTTTGGCATCATCTTCATCACCCATCATCCTTCGACATATGTTATACATCGCGTTTGCATAAAGTTTGAATAGTTCATTCTGGGCCCTTCGGTCTCCCTCCTGACTTTTCAAAATCAAATAAGTATGAATTGACTTCTGACCGGTTTGCAAACGTTACCTAATTAAATTTTACTAAAGGACAAACCATTTTGGGAAAGGTTTCCCATAGGGTAAATAAAATTAGCCTATTTGAAGCTTTTTCTAGAAAAATTGTTGAAATAAGAAATTATCGAAGATTAAAAAATAGATGGAATGCTAGATTTGCGAAATAAGAAACTCAGGCATCTCATTTCGTAAATCTTCCGGCAGTATGATCAAACTATATCATATTTAGTCAAAGTGGTTTTCTTCAACTATCTTTTTTAAATATTCATAAAACGGTTTCGCAAATTCCTTTCTGCGCAAAGCATATTCAACCGTAGTTTTCAGGTAATCCAGTTTATTCCCGATATCGTACCTTTTCCCTTCGATAGTATGAGAAATGACCTTCTCTTTTCGCGAAAGCATCATCAAGGCATCGGTGAGCTGAAGTTCATTATTCTTTCCTTTTGGCGTTTGCTCAAGGGCTTTATATATTTCTGGTGTGAGGATATACCTGCCTGCAATAGCCAGATTCGATGGTGCTTCTTCAATAGACGGTTTTTCGATAAACTCTAAAACCTCCATGATCTGATCACTTATCCTATTGCCTCCTACTATTCCGTATCTGGAAACTTTTTCTCTTGGTACTACTTCAACTGCAACAGTGGTAGCCTGGTATTGCTCATACACATCTATGAGTTGTTGCGTAACCGGCATCACCGAATTGATTATCGTATCACCAAGCAGAACCGCAAAAGGTTCATTTCCAGTATGGAAACGGGCATAATAGATGGCATCTCCCAGGCCAAGAATTTCCTTTTGTCTGACATAGTGGATATTAGCCATATCCGCAATATGCCGAATCTCGTTGAAAAGTGTATCCTTCTCTTCTTTTGACAGCCGTTCTTCCAGTTCAGTATTTCTATCAAAGTGATCTTCCATAGCGCGTTTATTTCTACCACTTATAATGAGAATATCTTCAATGCCAGAATCAACAGCCTCCTGTACTACATATTGAATTGTTGGAGTATCAATGATTGGAAGCATTTCTTTTGGTTGGGCTTTAGTCGCTGGTAAAAATCGTGTTCCTAAACCAGCAGCAGGTATTACGGCTTTTTTTATCATGTTATATTACTTTTTCTAAACTATAAATGGTTTGATAACCCTGGCATTCAATTTTTGCATATTAATGATCAAACTACGCAAGGTTTCATCGTTTGGATAAGTCCCAATTATTGATCCACCAGATCCGGTAAATTTGGCAGAGGCACCGCACTTTCTAGCTGTTTTTATCAATTCATGGTTACTTTCGCTTATATTAAATATTTTGGCTCGGAGGTTAAAATTCTTATTGATTAACTTTGCTAACAGTTCATGATCACCATCCAAAATGGCTTTTTTCCCATCAGCTGCTACCTCAGCAATTTCAGCCAAGGTATTCACGACCAATGATTCCCCCTCCTGAAACCTGGTTTTTACATCATTAAAAATCGATCCTGAAACTTTCCCAAGATTCACTTTATAAGCGATATACAGGTTTGGCAACTGATTTACATCAATTCGTTCATAGTCACCATGCCCTTGCCTATTCATGATATTTTTATCAAAATCCATGTACATGCATCCTTCATAGGTTTGTATGACTCTATCCTGTAGTCCTGCGTTGATTCCCAATTCTTCAGTCTCAACGGAAAGCACAAGATTAGGGACAAGTTCATTTTTTATCTCCACCTCATAAAAAGCCATTAAAGCCTTGATTGTAGCGGTAATAATTGCACTCGAACCAGCAAGACCAACCTGACGTGGAATCGAAGACCGATACCGTATTGTGAAATTCTTACTGTGCAGTTTAAAGGATTGGACTTCGCAATATTCAACAAATTTCTTTATTGCAGCTTTAACCAATCGATCTCCTCCATAATATCCAGTCAGGTCGACACTTTCTACGAGTTGGTATATATTTCTAAAAATATTTCTATCCTCTTCCTGTTGTTCAATGTGCAACTCAGGTGATTCATAAAGTGAAACATGAGCTCCAAAATTTCTTACAGATATAGAAATGGTTTTGCCAAAATATCCATCAGAAGGATTTCCTAATAAGCCTGCACGTGCATATGCTCTGGATTCAAAAATCATTGACTTTTAAATTATATGATTAGTTTTAAAAGTGCCCAAATATACAAGGAATAAGTCTATTTTATCCACAGAAACAATGGATAATAAGGAAAGAAAACTTCTATTTTAGACTCGATGCTGTGTAGGGATATTGTTTGAATATTTCTGCTATTGCTTCATTTATTGCCTCTGCTGTCAAGGTTTCATTTTTACTCAAAGATCCTATTCCTACGCCCTGCCATACAATTTTATCACTTTTTATATCGATGATATCAATAATGATCGTAGTTTCTTTTTTAGATTGATCTCTCGGTCGATCATAATAATCATTGTATCTACCATATTGATTGTAATTATAAGCGTTATAGCCATAAGGATAATTCAGATTATTATTTTGTATTTCAATAGTACTTTTCGTGCCTCCCTGCACCTTTATCATGAGGTCAGCTTGCTGAATACTTTTATAACCATGCGACTTCATTTCTTCAGCAATAGCATCAAAAATTATTTTTTTGTCTGACTCTTCAAATGAAAAATTTGCAGCTGGTATGTTTGCCGGATTATAAAACTTATAGGAATTATAACTGCTGAAATCTCCAGGGTTTGGTGTGTCAGATTGTATTCTAAACTTTGGACTACAAGAAAATATAAAAAATACTAAACCATATATTAACAATCTCATCTCAATATATTTTTTTCTTAACGGTAAAATTACATTTCTATTTGATCCCAACTCATAAATACCTATTGAAAACGATCGATAATGGAAGGGAAAATATACTCTTGCAATATAGCAAAGGCTGCATTTTCACTGTTGCCATAATTCCCAGCTGTCATCACAATTACCAGATCCAAATGTGGAACTATAAACAAATATTGACCTCCACTTCCCCATGAAAAAAAGACATCATTTTGAATAAGTGGACTGATCACGTCACTGATATTGGAAAACCTCCACCAAAAAAAACCATACCCATAATAACCAGACACCTGCTCTCTATATCTCGTGGATCGGTATAGCCAGTTCTCATTAAATAGTTCATGATTTTCCCAAATGCCCCCTTTTAGATACAGATATCCTATTTTTGCTAAATCAATAGGCCTCAGGTGAAGCCCCCATGAGGCATTTACATATTCACCAGGTATGCGCTCCCATTCCCAATCTGTGATCATTAACGGATCAAATAGTTTTTCCTTTGCAAACGCTTCCAAATCCAGTCCAGTAAGGCTTTCCATAATCGGTGCCATCAACACACCATGACCACTATTAATATTAAATGTAGTCCCCGGTTCTTGTATCATTGGCGTAGAAAGTATTTTTGCAATCCAGTCTGAACTTTGCGACATGTCATAGGCGTCGTTTTCATTACTTCCACTAGGTTGATTCCACTCTTTCCACCAAAAACCTGATGTATTGGACAATAGATGCCTGATTTTAATCTGATCTTTCTGAGGGATATCATCAAAATAATTGGCATACTGAGGGAAAAAATTGATTATAGTTGTATCAAGGGTTAGGGATTCATTTTCATATAGCATCGCTCCCACTAATGTAGATACAACGCTCTGAGTGGATTCCCGAATTGGGTGCAAATCGGACCGACGATATCCTGAATAATAGTTTTCAAAAATAATTTTATCATTTCGTATAATTATCAAACTATGCAGATCACCAAAAACACCATTCTTTATCTCATTATTTAAGATTGCCAAAGGTTCAGCATTTACAAACTCAAAATTCGGATGATCATAAAAAAGGAAGTTATCCGGGTTTGGATGTTCCTTTTCACATGCACACAAACAACATATAAAAATGACCAATAACACACTTTTTTTCATCGGCCTATCTTTATTTTCAATACTAAATCTGCTGTGAAACCATCATAATCTCCAGGTTTTATCCCTACAATTTCCACATCGCGAGCTACATTATATCCCGTAGTGGTTTGTAACTCAAAGTTTTTATTGACCAACCATGCTAGTCCAATCTTACCTTCAAAAGTATAGATATAGTCAGTAAAAGTATCTTCTGAATCACTTTCAGGCTGCCACGATGCATTACATAGTTGAATCCCAATGCCAGCAATTGGCCTTATTTTTCCATCAAAAAAAGAGTAATGCACCTGTAGGCCAATGTTAGTTTGTTCATAATGATGATGTGCAGGGAATATGATTTGTTGCTGAAAATTATTCAGAATAGCGGAATATTTGATGCCAATATCCAAATGTTCCCTATAATGTATGCCAACATTTACACCAGCAAATGAAGCAACTGTTCCAACAAATTGATTTATACTAAAGGATGGCGCTATATAAAAATGTATCTTTGATTTATGAACCAATCCAATGCTGTCTATTGCTCTCTCCGATTCAATATCCTGTGCATTGCAAATGCTACTTACAAATACAAAAAAAAACAAACAGGATATCCTCATCTCATAATTCTACGATTGAATATTAAATATACTGTTTATGATGGAAAAGTGTTTTTTGTTGTTCATTAATTAAAAAATCCGGGTTACAAATCATTGATTTAAATGATTTATCAGTAAATAACAAAAGATCGAAAAGTACACTGAAGAAAGATGGCAAATGAGTAAATAATATGTCCTAAATGCCATTGAGGAATTAATTAAACAAAATTAAAAAATCAGTTACTTTAACTTTGAATTTTCAACCTATTTGAAAAATGAAAAATACAATCAAAATATTAATACTTACAATAATTATCTTCTCTTCGTGTAAAGCGCAACATTCTTTCAATAGCTATGAGGGAAAGAAAAAACTCAAATATTACAATTCCATCCAGTACGGCAATACGCAATATCCGAATGCCAAAAAACATAAATAGAGGGAGTCTTTAAAAATCCATTATTATTTACTGCTCTACTTTTCATCCTGATTTTGTTATTTTTGCAGGCTGAATAAGAAACTTCACGATGAAAAAAATAGTATTCCTTGATACCAAAACTCTTGGTAATGACCTCAGTTTAGATCAATTCTCAAAGTTTGGAAATGTGATTTCATATGAATCTACTTCAGCATCAGATACCATTTCAAGAATGGCAGATGCTGAAATTATTGTAACCAATAAAGTCGTAATTGATTCAAATGTCATGGATCATTGCACCAGGCTGAGACTAATCTGCATTAGCGCCACAGGTATGAACAATGTAGATCTTGTCGCTGCGAAAGCAAAAGGAATATTGGTGAAGAATGCTGTTGGGTATAGTTCCAATAGCGTAGCTCAGCATACTTTCGCTTCCATTTTTCATTTATATAACCAATTAGGGTATTATGATAATTATGTAAAAAACGGTTCTTATTCCAAAAGTGATATTTTTACCCATTACGGCCCTCCAATTATTGAACTTAACAAAAAAGAATTTGGAATTATCGGATTGGGAAATATTGGTAAGGCGGTAGCTACTATCGCTACAGCTTTTGGAGCCAGAGTTAGCTATTATTCGACATCAGGCAAAAACAACAACAGTTTATATCCCCAACTTTCACTAGTTGAATTACTAGAACATTCTGATGTTATTTCAATACATGCACCCCTGAATGAAAAAACCACTAACCTGATCGCATCAAAGGAATTATCGCTTATGAAAACAAATGCTATTTTAGTAAATGTTGGAAGAGGCGGGATAGTGGATGAAACAGCGTTAGCTGAAGCAATTGATAACAATGGCATAGGTGGAGCTTGCATTGATGTGTTCCCAAATGAACCAATATTGACGAATAATCCATTATTGAAGGTTAGAAGACCTGAAAGGCTGGTATTGACTCCACACAATGCATGGGCAAGTGTAGAAGCCAGAAGAAAATTAATTGATATTGTTTATCAGAATATTGCTGATTTTGTGGATAGCGAAAACTAATAAGCCCATTTGAGGTACATTGATCCCCAGGTAAAACCGCCGCCAAAAGCAGCAAGAACAAGGTTATCTCCTTTTTTTAATTGGTCTTCATAATCGTACAAACAAAGTGGAATTGTAGCCGCAGTTGTATTCCCATATTTTTGAATGTTAAGCATGACCTTTTCAGGACCAACTCCCATTCGATTTGCAGTAGCATCAATAATCCTTTTATTAGCCTGATGAGGGACAAGAAACTTGATATCGTCACCTGTCAGGTTATTCTTTTGCATAATTTCTGCTGCAACATCTGCCATGCAGGTCACCGCATATTTGAAAACACTTTTTCCATCTTGATAAAAATTATGCAAGCCAGCATCAATTGATTGATGTGTTGGAGGATTAACAGATCCTCCACCTTTTAAGTATATCAATTCCTTACCAACTGCATCACTACGCAAAATTGTATCATAAATGCCCAATCCTTCTGCATTCGGTTCCAACATAACACCAGCGGCTCCATCGCCAAATAAAATGCAGCTGTTTCGATCGGAATAATTTGTGATGCTGGACATTTTATCAGCGCCAATTACTGCTACTTTTTTGTAATTGCCCGACCTGATGTAATTGGCACCTGTTTCCAAGGCAAAGATAAACCCTGAACATGCTGCCCCCATATCAAAACTAAAGGCATTTACGGCTCCAACTTCAGACGTAATAAGATTTGCAGTTGTTGGAAAAAAATAATCTGGTGTAATGGTTGCAACGATGACTGCATCTAGTTCTTTTGGGTCAGTTCCACTTTTTTCAAGTAGCTGTTGGAGTACTTTTACAGCCATTACGGACGTTCCTTGTTGCTCTCCTTTTAGTATTCTTCTCTCCTTTATTCCTGTTCTACTGGTTATCCATTCATCATTTGTATCAACCAATTTTTCCAATTCCTGATTTGTCAAAATGTAATCAGGCACATATCCCCCCACTGCTGTAATTCCTGGCACTATCGATCCCATAAACTAAGTTTTTTCTAAAAAATATGACGGCAAATATGTTGGTTATAAATTAAAAATGCTAAATATTAAGTGTTTATTAATAGCATAAAAACCCATCCAAGTTACTGCCGGATCCATATTTCAATTAAATATTATTTTAAATGTCTTATAATTTCCTTCTTTCAATATTTTCAAAAAATAAAGGCCGCGTTTTTGATTATCAAATTTTATTTCGGTCTCCAACTGGCCCCCGGGAATAAATGCAATTTCATTACCCAGTACATCTAAAAGAACAGCCTGCATAAATTCGCCTTTAACAGTAAATACCCCCTTATTTGGATTTGGATATACTTTTATCCATTTAAAAAGTTCGTCTTCAAACCCAACTGCTTTCTTAAAACCAAATACAGGTCTAATCATCAAATTTCCGTCGATTTCATTTGAAGGCTCCCAAACCCCATCCAGATTTATAAAAACATTTCCGCTGTGTGGCATACCATCTTTATCTAAACCGATCGGAAAAAAATCATCAACAGCTTGCTCATAACCAATATAAAAAGTGTCAGAAACGGCAACTGGTCTGCCGAGTGAATAGGTAGTAAACTGATTTAAGGCAGTTGATTTCTGAACAGTATGCTGCTCTGTTAAAAGTCTCCCCTGTTGATTCAAAAATAAATCATGCCAAATAATTAAAGTAAATGTCTTTCCTGCAGAAGAAGGAGCAAAATCCGGGAAATAAATGTTTACCGCCGTTATCGCATCACTTTTCGGGACGATAAATTGATATGCTAGTAAAGCTGACTTTTGGGAAAGCCCAGCAGCCCACTCAGCAGTACCATCATCATAAGCCAACTCATTTGACAATTTCACAATACTTGTTGTGGTATCATTACTTCGAAGATCGAATTTATCCAGCCAGTTAGATGAATCTCCAGAATTAATAAAAAACTTAGTTTCCAAAATCAAGGACACGGAGTCCACATTTTTATCAAATGAATTGGGATCAATGGGTTCTGATATTATTTCAGTTTTCGCAGAAGGTGCCAAATTGAGCGGTGTTCCTTGATTCATTTCATCATAAATAACTAACGAATCCTGAATAAGTGCGTAATATTCAATAGCCTGTACCTGTTTATCGAGGTTGAATACACCTACCTTCGTAGGTTGTAGATTTTGTTCCAGGTTTAAAATGAAATGGTCATATGGCATTGCAGAATATTGTGTAAGCCAGGAACTCGGTACGGTGGTCAAAGCGCGGTCCTCAATTGCCAAATCAGTTGGAGACCGGTTGTAATTCATGTAAACGTAATCAATATTCCAGCTATCAAAACCTCCGGATAACTTTCCAAAAGATTGAAATCGAAATTGAAAATAAGGGTGAAAAAAAGATGGATCACTAACTTGAATTACTTCCTGCTGAAAAACATCAGAATTTGTGACTTCCTTTCCTGTTTTGGACCAAAGCGTAATCCAATTTTTTTCTGAATTCATAGCCAGTAAATAAATGGAGTCATTGTCATCCGGAATTTCACCCCGCCCTTCTTTTTGCCAGTAAAAGCTCAGATAAACGGTTGGCCTTAATGCTGGATTGATAACAGTCATATCGATAAACCTGCTGACCAGACTATCACCTTCTCCATCTTCCAATTGGCTTGAACTATACGGTGTGCCTTGGGCATTCCAACCATCAAAGACCGCAACATTTACCGTAGGTGGATTGATGCCTAAACTTGACGAAATATTGGTCGTCCCATAATCAACAAACCATTGACTGGTATCGGGTTGAAAAGACACGTTTGAAAAATCATCCCAAAAAGGCAAATGTATTTGTGTACTATCACGGACTGTTGCTGATCTCCTGGATACCGAGGTGGACGCATCAATAGATTTAAAGGTGATTTGGGCATTTGAAAACGCACAAATTCCTATAAAAAACAATAAAAAAACAAAAGGAGTTTTATTCCTCATAAGCATCACCTGAGGGTAATTCCTCATACGATTTATTTGCCCAATTTTCCACAACTCTTAAGCTGTCTTCTTCATCCAGGCTTACCACCCACAAATCAACTTGCTGACCCAAGCGTATGTCTGAACCCAGTTCAGGTCTTTGTTGAAAAACATGTCCAGACTGGATAATGGTTGCAGTATCAATTTCGAGCTCTCTTGCTAATTCAATTAATTCCAGCATTTTTTCGTCATCAATTACTTTGATAATTACACTTCCTGTATTTAATCCACTTGCTTTAATTGAAAAATCAGCCTCATCCATCGGCAACCCAATAAACCTTGGGACGCTGAATACCCGTTGCCCAAGGCCATCGCCAACAATCATATCTATTTCTGATCCCATGGCGATCTTGGCGCCCGGTTCTATTTTTTCACCTTCATACCACTGTTCCAAAACAGCATTTGAGGCCAAATCTGGTTTATAGGTAATTTTGCCTCTTTTTAATCCTGCGTTTTGAAGAATCAATTCAGCATTTTTTAATGACCCATCAATGAGATTCGGCATTATGGTCAATTCAGGATTATTTTTATTAACAGTCAAATAAATTTTTCGGTCTTCCTTGACATATGCTCCTGGCAATGGATATTGTTTAAGTATGGAAAGAGCAGGATATTTTTCAAAATAATTTGAATCAGCGACCTCGTAATTCAAATGTCTTTTCTTGAGAAAATCATCCATCTCAAGTAGTGACATGCCTTCCAGATTGGGAACGGTTATCGTTTCACCATGTCGTGTTGTTGAAGGTAAATAGACAAAAAAGAAAATAACAATTAATATGCCTACAATTAAAATCATAAGGACGAAATGCAGGGCAATCGTTTTCCAGGATTTTTCTTTTAATATTCCAATTATTTTATCCAGCATGTTATTTGACAACTTTTTAGTTGAAAATAGTCTCAAATGCGAATTTACTAAAAAATAATCCCCATTTATTAATATGTACCAATTCGCCTAATTAAAATCGGTTTCCAATTGATTCGCTTCCTTATGTCTTTTAAGACACAAATCGATTAATTCAGATATCAATGCTGTATAGGGAAGACCCATATTTTGCCACATCATCGGGAACATACTGGCATTAGTAAATCCTGGAATTGTATTGATTTCATTAATCAAAATTTGCCCATCTTCAGTAAGGAATAAATCTACCCTGGCAAAGTCTTCACATCGCAATGCTTTGTATGCCTCTATAGAAATTCGTCTGATTTCTTCAGTTATTGATTCACTCAGTTTTGCAGGAAGGTCAATTCTGACAGCTCCATCATCAAGATATTTTGCTTCATACGTATAAAAGTCATACGCTTTTACCAAAACAATCTCACAGGGCATTGAAGCTTTTGGTTGGACATTGCCCATTACTGCACATTCCAATTCTCTGCCTTTCACGAACTGCTCGATGATTACTTTATCTCCATATTTAAAGCTGTCTTGCAAAGCAGAAGAAAAATCCGGCTCAGACTTAATTTTGGAAATGCCAACTGAAGAACCCAAAGCAGCTGATTTAATCATAAATGGCAATCCGACATTTTTTACTACTTCATCAAACTTGATTTGGTTTTTTTGTTCTTTACTGAATTCCAAATAGCTTGCAACAGGTATACCGCTTTCTTTCAGGATTTTCTTAGATATGATTTTATCCATAGAAATGGCCGATCCCAAAACACCAGAGCCTAAAACAGGCAAATTCATAGATTTAAATAATCCCTGGACACTACCATCTTCTCCATCAGTGCCATGAAGCACAGGAAATACCAGATCTATCTCAATAGAATTCTTAGATACTAAATCAATCAGTTTTGGAGACAACGCATCCAATTGAATGGATACAGCGTGCCCTGTATCTATTTTATCGTCAATAGTATCGTTCAAAAACCATGAGCCATGTTTATCAATCCCTAGTAATACAATCGAAAAGGCTTTTTTGTCAATATGCGATACGACATTTTTGGCTGAGCGAATCGATATTTCATGCTCAACAGACTTCCCCCCATACAAAATGGCAATACTGAGCTTATCTTTCATATATTTTGACTTTTATAAAAAATGGCAGCTTAAAAATAATTGTTGCCCCGAATACATTGATGAAATAGCTAGAAAATAATGGCTGATTTTCCATTAATACAATTTTACCTGCTTATCAATAGTTTTTTTGTACGCACAAAATCCTCTCCCTTGGCACTTATCAAATATACACCGGATCTGATTCCAGAAAAATCATAATAAAAGGTCTGGTTCAGTGTGTTTGTATATTTTTTCATCGATATAAGTTTGCCCAATTGATCATAAATAAAAACGTTCACAACTTGCCTTCCGCTTGTATTGAAAACTAAATTGAAAAGTCCATCATTTGAAGGATTTGGATAAATTGTGAAACTATTTTGTGCAGTTCGAACAAGATTCTCTTCTGCCGTTGTATAAAATTCAATATCATCAAGATAAAGATTATTCCCATAGTCATTTACAGCAACAAATGCGAGTCTTACATTTGATATCCCTGCATATGCTCCCAAATCAATTGAATGTGTACTCCAATCACTTTGGTTTGCAGGTGTCCAGTAATCTGTTGCATTGGAATTTGCAAGCTCTGAACTGGAATAAATCGCCAGTACTTCGTTAAAATCTGCACCACAATTTTTAGAGGCCACCAACCGTATTTGATCATTAAAATTTTGGTTTTTGGCATAGGAGGTTTTAAAAGTAACACTTGCCTGGTAAGCTCCGGAAAAATCAAGTGATGGACTTATTAACCAATCCATCTGCTGTCTATCTTCATAATTATAAAAATTCATAAAGGCTGCTGTATTTTGGTTCCCGATAAGAGGTGCTTCAGTAAGTTCCCATCCAATTTTATCATCATCATTGATCGAAATCCAATTCGTTGCATTCAAATCTGAGACTTCAAATTGCTCCCTTAGCGGAATAAAATCAGTTTGCTTATCAACAATAAATGCATGCGTCTTCGAATTATTACTGCCATTGATGTCATCCGGAATGTCCCCCAAGGTGACTGTAAGCTTATAATTTCCATTTTGAATCGCAGATTTTTCCACTGGAATTTCTGCAGTTTCTCCTGTAAAAATTGTATCCCCTGTATAAGAAAAAGCTTGATCAACATTATCAATAGTATAGTTGACATCGAAATTTGTTACAGGAATTGTTCCATTATTTTTTACTTCAATCACCAAATTCAATTCCTCGTCACAAACAACTTTGCCTGGTGATTTTATTTCGTTTATCGCCAAATCAAAATACAGATTATCCGGATATTCTGTCCCGATGGAGTTGTATAATGATGCTCTTCTTGGGGCATTATCAATGATAGTCTCCATTCGAATAATTTGATCCAGGGTAAAAGCATTCATTCCTTTGTCATTTGTGTAATAAAGGAAATTTTCAAACATATCATTGGAACTACAAGACACATGGTCAATTGGCGTACTTTGACCTGAGTAATCCTTATTGGATACAGGCGTATCAGCGACATAATCATCAACGGAACAATCGGTTAGATTATCTCCCCAAACATGTTTCAACCCAAAAAAATGACCCATTTCATGGGTTGTAGTTCTTCCAAGATTATAAGCAGACATCAGATTCAATCCCGGAACTTTGGTTATAGACCCAAACGCTAAGTAATCAATCACCAGGCCATCCGTCGCTTCATTGTCTCTATTTGGTTCACTATCCAATCCTGGAAAGGAATAGTCTGGAAATTGAGCAAGTCCGATATAGGAATTACTTAGATTGGTTACCCAAATGTTGAGATAAATTGAAGGATCCCAGTCACTGATACTCGACAGCAATTCCCGGTCAGCAATACTCAATGGATTATAAGAAGTTTTTGGTCCCTGGTCCCTGGTAATACCAGTCGTTGGGTCACCATTGATCGTTTGCCTCGCCAGTACAAATTCAATATTCATCCGTGAGGCACGTTGCAAAAATTCAGGTTGAGTATTTATGGTATCAGCATTTTTTCGCTGATAATCTTCATTGAGAACTTCAATTTGAGAATAGATTTGTTCATCTGTAATATTTGCTCCTTCTCCATAAGCCTCACCCTCATTGTAAATCACATGAACTACCACTGCAATTTTGGTCATTTCACCAGTCCCTGTCGTGCCAAATGGCACAGGTTTATTCTTTCTTTCTTTGATTCTTTGAGTGACCCAGTTTTCAAACTCTATTTCTGAAGGAAGAAATTTGTATTTTTCTCTTCTAATGCGTTCAGCTTCTACGGTGTTACAGCGTTTTTGAGCATAGGTATTAAATCCAACTAAAAATGCGAAGCCGATAAGGATTAAAAAACTAAAAAAGGAGTATGGAGATTTTCTCAATTTAACCAATGCTTCTTAACTGAACAGAAATCTAAAAAAAATCATTTGAAAAACGTACAAATTTAAATATTAGTCTATAGATATCGATTTGGAAGTTTTGCTTCCGGATCATTGATCGATGTTATATTGATAGCCTCAACTTTAGTTATTTCGGGAACGGCTCTTTTTATGGCTTCCTCTACCCCGGCTCTCAGAGTCATGGTTGACATGGGGCAAGAGCCACAAGCACCAAGGAGTTCTAGTTTCACAATACCATCTTCACTAATATTCAATAACTTCACATCTCCACCATCAGCTTCCAGGTAAGGCCTGATTGTTTGCAATGCATCTTCCACTTTCTGAAAAATGGTCTTTACTGAAGTACTATTTTCCATAATCTATTCTTTTATTTCTACAACCTTAGTTTTTTCTTTAGATGCATTTCTGATGGCGATTTGTTGCGCTAAATTTTGAGCCAGTTTCATAAAAGAAATGGAGGATATTTCATTTTTTAATGCTACCGGTTCGCCTGAATCACCACTTTCCCTTATACTTTGTACGATTGGAATTTCCCCCAAAAAAGCAACATTATTCTTTTCTGCCAATTGTTTGCCTCCATCCTTACCAAAAATATAATATTTGTTTTTTGGTAATTCCTCTGGTGTGAAGTAGGACATATTTTCAACAATCCCTAAAACTGGAACATTTATTTGAGGTTGTTGAAACATTGAAAGTCCTTTTGTTGCATCAGCAAGAGCGACCTTTTGTGGTGTAGTGACAATAATTGCGCCTGTTACAGGAATTGTTTGCACTAATGTCAAATGGATATCACTGGTTCCCGGAGGCAAATCAAATAACAAATAATCTAAATCACCCCAATCCGTGTCAGAAATAAATTGTTTCAAGGCAGAACTTGCCATCGGACCTCTCCAGACTATTGCGCCATCACCAGGTGATAAAAATCCAATGGATATTAATTTCACCCCGTATTTTTCTATAGGGATTATCCAATGTTTTTCTTCTAATTTCTTAATGGTAGGTTGATCGTTTTCACATCCAAACATAGTTGGTATCGATGGGCCAAAAATATCTGCATCTATTATCCCTACACTGGCACCAGATTTAGCCAATGCTACAGCAAGATTGGTAGTAACTGTTGATTTTCCAACTCCTCCCTTTCCAGAAGCGACGGCTATCAGGTTTTTTACATTTGGCAGAAGTGGTAGATTTTCCATTCTGGTGCTGGTCACCGAAGAGGTCATATTGATGTCAAGTTCCACATCAACCAAACCCAGGGTTCCTAAAGCATCGATGCAATCATTACGCAACATCTCTTTTAGCGGACAAGCTGGCGTAGTAAGGACAACTGAAAATCCAATTTTCTTCTCACTTATCGTTAAATCCTTTATCATTCCTAAGGAAACCAAATCCTTTCCAAGATCGGGATCCATTACTGTAGAAAGCGCCTTTAAGACTTCTTCTTCTTTAACCAACATAATATATTACCAATTCTAATAGATAAACTAAAGATCTAAACTTTAGTTAGATTAAATATAAATAATTTAAATAAGCGGCAAATATCGTTAATTTATTTATCCTTTTTTCAAAAAGGTCCTCTTCAATTTTATGAATATATACCCATGAGGATTTAATAAAACTCAAAAGGTTTTGTTCAAATTTAAAATTAACTAAAAGACAATTGAATTTTAGTTCTTAATTTTGAAGTCCTAGTAAAGCGCACGTTTTGAGTATAAGTCAGTCAACAATAGAGGAAATAAAAAACCGTGTCGACATCATCGATGTGATCGGCGACTTTGTGACTTTGAAAAGAACAGGTCAACACTACAAGGGTAAAAGCCCTTTTTCAGATGAAAAAACTCCCTCTTTCATCGTATTTCCAAGGAATCAAAACTTTAAGGATTTTAGCTCGGGCAAACAGGGTGATGCTATTTCCTTTATTATGGAATATGATGGCCTTAGTTATATGGAGGCAATCCGGTATTTAGGGAAAAAATATGGTATTGAAATCGAAGAAGAAGAACATTCACCTGAGGCGATTCAAAAACAGAATGAACGGGAAAGTCTCTTTATCATTCTCAACTATGCTAAAGATTTTTACAAAAATGCTTTAGTCAATACTGATGAAGGTAAAAGTATCGGCTTGAGTTATTTCAAAGAGCGAGGTTTTACTGATGAAACTATAGAAAAATTTGAACTTGGCTATAGCCTTGAACAATGGAATGCTCTGGAAAATGATGCAGTTTCCAATGGGTACAATCCTGATCTTTTAGAAAAAGCCGGTCTCATCATTAAAAAGGAAGATAGCCAATACGATCGGTTTAGGGGCAGGGTGATATTCCCCATTCATAGTATTACAGGCAAAGCCATAGCATTTGGAGCCCGGATATTAAAAAATGTAAAAAACCAACCCAAATACTTAAACAGCCCGGAAACCGATGTATATTCTAAAAGCAACGTTTTATACGGTCTTTTTCAGGCAAGCCGATCGATCCGTCAGGAAGACAATTGCTTTCTCGTAGAAGGATACACCGATGTGATAAGCCTTCACCAAAATGGTGTAGAAAACGTGGTCTCATCATCAGGGACTTCCCTTACAGAAAATCAAATTAAACTGATCCATCGTCATACAGAAAATATTACTGTCCTTTTTGATGGCGATGCTGCAGGAATCAGGGCATCATTGCGCGGTATAGATATGATCCTGGAGCAAGGGATGAATGTAAAAGCAGTAGTATTCCCAGACGGTGAAGATCCTGATAGCTACTCCAGAAAACTTGGATCCATGGGTTTTAAGGTATTTTTGAAGGAAAACGCTCAGGACTTTATCCATTTTAAAACTAAACTTTTACTCGATGGACGCGAAAATGATCCGATAAAAAAAGCAGATACAATTACCCATATCATTACCAGTTTGGCTATCATCCCCGATCAGGTAAAAAGGGCGGTCTATATTAAAGAAACAAGCAATTTACTTGGTCTGGAAGAGCAGCTTCTTTATAGCCAACTCAACAAAATTATCCTTAATCAAAGAAAGGAAAAGCAAAAAGAAGAATTCAAGGCTCAACCCGATTTGCTTGTAGAAGAGGTAGAAAAAACCCAGCAAAAAGAATCCCAGGAATCAATTGTTTTTCAGGAGCGAGAAGCCATACGTATTCTAATTAACTATGGATTTAACCAGATAGAAAATGAATATAAGCTGGTTGATCATTACCTTGAAGAATTGGATCCAATAGAATTTTCCAATCCGATATACAATACCATTTTACAGGTGTTCAAAGAAGAAATCAGGAATGGTAAGGTCGTGGATGCGGATTATTTTAAAATGTATAAAGATCCGGAAATACGTAATGAAGTGTTAAATCTGATTTCAGATCGACATGAAGTAAGTGAAAATTGGGAGCGATATCGCATTTTTGTGCCAAAGGAACAAGACGTACTAACAAACTCCGTTTACAGCAACATCTTGAGAATCAAATTTCATAAAATAAAAAAGCTTATTTCATTGAATTTGCAGGAACTCAAAAAGGAAACAGACCCTGATAAACAAACCGATCTCCAAAAAATAAATAAAGAGCTTAAAAAAGCTGAAGCTGCCTTTTCCAATCCTTTGGGCATTGTTGTTTCGTAATCTAAATAACAAAAACCAACCATTATTTTATTTCCCTATTTGAAATATAAGACCTTTTTATTTTCATAGTTTGAAATTTATAAAACCTTTTTCAGATAAAATGAGTTTATGAATAGGATACTAAATTTTAAAAATATGAATAAGGAACACGCCAAAAGAGTTTTAATGTTACTCGAAAGAATTAATCAGGAGATAGATATACTTGGAAGTGCTATCCTTAAAACGAAATTAAACCCAATACCTGTACGCGTAAAGGGAAACGTAAAAAGTAGATTTAGTTAACACAGCTATTAATTCATACTTAAAAAAAAGGTTAGAAAAACAGTGGGAATATCCACTGTTTTTTTTATGTTGCATTAACAATTAAAATTAATCAAAAACTTTCTGCTTGCAATTTTGGTCCTGTCTAACGACAGGACCTATTTTTTGGTGTCCGATTTCAGACACCACCTTGTCGTAAACGAACATGAAATCAATCCAATTTTTTAAATAAAGGCCTAAAACTCCATAAATGGTCGTTTTATTTTGGCATGCTTCTTGGCAAAGGTGAAGGAAAATTACTCAAAGCTTAATTGTAATGATAAAATTCAGAAATGTCGATAAGTACTATGAAAACCGATATCAAAGATCATTTGTACTAAAAGATGTATCACTAGATATAGAACAAGGAGAGTTTGTAACGATTATGGGGCCAAGCGGTGCTGGAAAATCAACAATACTGAATATCGTCGGATTACTTGATGAACCTTCTGCAGGAGAATATTTTTTCATGGATGAGCCCGTTCACTTGTTAAGGGAGCGAAAAAAGTCTGAAATTCATAAGCACCATATCGGATTTGTTTTTCAAGCCTATCACCTCATCGACGAACTTACAGTATATGAAAACATTGAGACTCCATTACTGTACAAAGGTGTAAAAAACAAAGAAAGGAAAAGCATGGTTGCGGAAATGCTGGACCGATTTCAGATGGTAGCAAAAAAAGACTTGTTCCCTGATCAACTTTCCGGAGGGCAACAACAACTTGTAGGTGTAGCTCGAGCGATTGTAGGAAGACCTAATTTGCTTTTAGCCGATGAGCCTACAGGAAATCTCCATTCAGAACAGGGTGACGAAATCATGCGCTTATTTAAGAAACTTAATGAAGAAGGAATGACCATTATCCAGGTTACACATTCTGAAAAAAACGCTCAATATGGAGAGCGAATTATAAGGCTTGAGGATGGAATTATACGAAACGACACCATAAAAGCAAAGTTGAAAATCTAGTCAACGCGACAATTAATTATTATGAGAACTGTTTTTTTTATCTTTTTGATGATGTTTGCCTTTTGTTCTTTTGCTCAGGATGTGCAACTAACTTATGAAAGTGCCGTAAAATTGGCCCTTGAACAAAATGTGAATTTGAGAACGCAGCAAAACGAAATGAAGCTGATAAAGGCTCAACGGGATCAAAGTCGTGGTGAACTGGCCCCTAATGTTTCTGCAAATATTGATGGATTCAGGTCAAGTGGAAATACATTTTTAGAGCAAGAAGCAAAGACTATTAACACTACCAGTGACAATTTAGCCGGTTCGTTAAATGCCAATTTAAATATCTTTAGTGGGTTCTCACAAATGAATAAGCTGAAACTTACTAATGCTAATTTTGATGCACAACGCTATCTTTTAAACCGTACAGGGCAGGATGTTATTGTTACCGTTACCAACCAGTATTTACAGGTTTTACTGGATACCGAATTATTAGAAATTGCTGATGATAACCTTAAAACCCAGGAATTGCTCTACAAACAGATCGATGCTATGGTTGAAGCTGGAAACAGGCCAAAATCTGACTTGTACGACCAGTTGGCTACAGTAAAAAACAGAGAATTACTAGTTCTTCAGGCTAAAAATAATTTGAGTAACGATAAGTCAGCTCTTGCAATCACCCTGCAACTTGATCCAACAGTTGAAATTTCTGTAAGCGCTCCAGGATGGAATATAGATGACATTCGTCTTTCTTCCTATAGTTTGGATGATTTGTACGATATATCCATAGCCTACCGTCCTGACCTCAAGCAATTTGAATCTTCAGAAGTCGCATCAGAAAAAGCAGTTTCAATTGCAAAAGCGAACTTTGCTCCCAGTTTATATGCTTTTTACAATTACAGCACAAGGTATAATGACCAATCTATACGAAATTTTGAAGAACAGCTAACGATCGACAACAAACGCAATCAATATGGGCTTTCAT
>JAHEMV010000375.1 GCA_024643455.1 Cytophagales bacterium | reverse complement strand
AGAGCAGACCTCGATCGTAGGTTTGTAAAGACCCAGTTGCGAAACTCCGATTTGACTACAACGGGGATCAGGCCTACTTATGAAAAGTATTTTACATTTAACCGGACTTATAATTTGAGGTGGGCACTTACAAAAAGCCTATCCCTTGACTATAACGCCAGAGCCAATACCATTATTGACGAGCCATTCGGAGATCTGGATACGCAGGAAAAGAAGGATGAAGTGTGGACTAATCTTAAAGATTTTGGACGGATGAAAAATTTCGATCAGAATATCAATCTTAATTATCGAGTGCCATTTGATAAAATACCGTTGGTTGATTGGATTGATTCAGATCTAAGGTATTCTGTTGGATATTCTTGGAATGCGGGCGCTTGGTCTAGCATTGATAGCCTGAACCTACAAAAGTCATTAGGTAATCTTACACAAAATAGCAGGGAATCTGGTGTTACAGGTAAGATTGATTTTGTGAAACTTTATAACAAGGTAAAATTCCTTAGGGAAATAAATACTCCGGCAAGAAGGAGTGCTCCAAGTCGAACCAGACCTTCGCTTGCCCAGGCACAAGACACCACTAAAACTAAAAAGCCAGAATTGAAGGCTGTGAAAGGAATAGCTCGTTTTTTGATGATGGTTCGATCAATAAATGCTACCTATAGTGTAAGAGAAGGGACCATGATTCCGGGGTATGCATTTGATCCCTTTTTATTTGGGATGGATGATAATTGGTCTTCACCGGGTTGGGATTTTGTTTTGGGCAGTCAAAGCACAGCAATTAAAGATCGCGCTGCTCGTAACAATTGGTTGATAGCAGATACATTATTTTCTACACCTTTTACACAATTAAGATCCTACGATTTGAATTTGAAAGCCATGGTCGAACCATTTAAAAATTTCAGGATACAGTTTGATGCGATGAAAAGGGGAACTGGGAATTATAATGAAGTGTTTAGAGTAGATTTTGATTCAAATACGAATTCAGGAACTTATAATGGATTAAATGCATCCAGGTCTGGGAGTTACAGCATTTCCATTAATTCCATGAAGACTTCTTTTGCTAAGGACAATTCAGAAAATATAAATTCGAATTTTATTTCATTTCAAAACAATTTGGATATCATTCAAAGGAGACTCGATGATTCAAATTTAAATGAAGGAAATTATGCCAGGCAATCTCAAGATGTAATGATCCCTGCATTTTATGCTGCTTACACCGGACAGGATCCAAACACGGTTGAGTTGACTCCATTCCCTAAATTTCCAATTCCCGGATGGCGGATCGATTATGCAGGATTGGGAGATATCCCTTCTCTTAAGGAGGTTTTCTCATCCATCAGCTTAAAACACGCATATAGTTCTACGTATAGCATCAACAATTATTCGAACTCACTTTTATTTCAGGACGATCTGGAATTCAACTCAATGCTCGATAACTATCCAATACCTGCAGACACCAATGAACTTGGCGATTTTATTTCTCCATTTATAATGAACCAGGTGGTTATTCAGGAACGATATGCTCCACTAATTGGAATAAGTGTTCGAACAAAAAGCAGGATAACAGCAAGCGTTGACTACAAGATGGAAAGAAATCTAGGATTAAATATGTCAAATTCTCAAATCACAGAATTGAATAGCAATGATATTGCAGTGGCATTTGGTTTCACTAAAGCAAATATGAAACTCCCATTCAAGGTTCAGGGGTCTGTAGTGACTCTTAAAAATGATCTCACATTTAAATTTAATTTTACCCTTCGAGACACAAAGACGGTACAGAGAAAAATTGATGAAATTAATACGATAACGGCAGGGAATACCAATTTTCAGTTGAGGCCACAGCTCGGATATGTGCTAAATGAACGTTTAAACCTTAACTTGTATTTTGAGCGAAATATTAATACACCAAGAATCACCAGTTCATACCCAAGATCCACAACCCAGTTTGGTGTGCAAGTACGATTTAGTTTAGCTCAATAATTTTGATCTCTAAAAATCAATATTAAATTTGAAGAAAAATTGAAAATAATGAATATACCTAAAGAATTGAAATACACAAAAGACCACGAGTGGATCAGAGTAGAAGGCAATATGGCATATATTGGGATTACCGATTTTGCTCAAAAAGAGTTGGGTGATATTGTGTATGTAGAAATTGAATCCGAGGGTGATGAGCTGACTCCGGGTGATGTTTTTGGAACTGTTGAAGCAGTAAAAACGGTTTCAGATCTCTTTATGCCAATAGCTGGGAAGGTGATTGAAGTCAACACACTATTAGAGTCTAAACCTGAATTGGTCAATTCAGATCCTTATGGAAAAGGTTGGATGATTAAAGCAGAAATTGCAGATAATGCCGGAATGAGTGCAACCTTATCTGCAGAAGATTATTCAAATTTGATATCTGCATAATCGTTTATAATGCATGTTTATTAGATTTAATTTATTTACCATTTTGTGGTCAATTGTGATTTTTTTATTGATACTGATGCCTGGGCAGCAGATGCCTCAAATAGGAGATTTATTTAGTTTTGATAAAATTGCTCACTTAGGCGTATTTTGTATTCTTTGTTTTTTTATGATAGTTGGTTTTTCAAAACAATGGTCTTTTAAAATACTTAAGAAATATGCAGTACGATATGGGTTATTGATTTCTGTTGTTTATGCAAGCATTCTAGAATTAGGACAATCAGTAATACCGGATAGAAGTTCAAACATATATGATATGGCTTTTAATCTTTCTGGAGTGTGTTTAGGGTATTTATTGTTTTTATTGGTTTATAAATTTTCTTTTGTTAGAGTTCAATTCAAATAAATTTGTATTTTTGTAATTCGGGTATTTAAGTATCCCTTAATAAGTCATAACTATAAGTATTAAATAGATGGTTGAAATTAAGAAAAACCCCAAAGCAGACCTTACCAGAACTTCTGGTCTTTTCTTGAATGTTGGTCTTGTGATTAGTTTGTTACTGGTAATTTTTGCCTTTGAAAAAAAGGTTTACGATGATGGAAGCCAGGTAAATCTTTCGGCTCAAGCTGAAAATTTTGAAGATTTGATGGATATACCACAAACACAACAACCCCCTCCACCACCACCAAAGAAATTACAACCTGAAATTATTGAGGTTCCTGATGAAGAGGAGATTGAAGAAGATATCGAAATTGACCTTGATGTTGAAATGACAGAATCTACTGTTATAGAAACTGTAGTTTTTGATCAGGCTCCAGAAGAAGAAGAAGTAGAAGAGATTTTCACAATTGTTGAAGATCAACCAACTCCAGATGGAGGTATGGCAGCATTTTACCAGTTTGTTCAGAAAAACCTAAAATACCCTGCTCAGGCCAGAAGGATGGGTATTGAAGGAAAAGTATTTGTTCAGTTTGTTGTTGATAAAGACGGAAAGTTAACTGAAGTTCAAGCGGTAAAAGGTATTGGTGCAGGATGTGATGAGGAAGCCGTGAGGGTTATCGAAGGTGCACCAAAGTGGAAACCCGGTAAGCAACGAGGTCGAGCTGTGAAAGTAAGAATGATATTACCAATTACCTTTAAGTTGGGATAATCAATTAAAAATATTTAAGATTAAAAAAACCGATTCTGTGAAGGATCGGTTTTTTTATGGTCTTTTTCCTGATGCTTTATAAAATGATATAACAACTAACGAACATGAACTAACTAATATGAAAAATCGTTTAATTAATTAGGTGATACCCTAGCTTACATTACCTAAAATCTTTCCGAGATGGAAACTATGGTTCAAACAACAACCGGTGAACCAATATAGTTGACCAAGCTGATCAAATTGATTTGTTCAAATTTAATCTCGGCACAATGAAAACAATAGATAAAGTAACTCGAAGTAAAAAGGAAAGTCCAGGGAGCAAAATAAAAAGTTTCCTTGTCGAAAATCCTTCTGGTCATGAACTTTTATCAAAAAGATCAAAAAGCCAAAATAGTGTTGTTCTTAAGGACTTGATTCTACTGAAAGAATTAAAGTACAAAAGAAACAAATCAACATCCTTCATGCTATCTGGGATTAGTTTATGTATAAGTCTTTTATTTGTAATTGCTGTATTTGAATGGAAAACGATAGATACTATTCCCACGATCGATCTTGCTCTGAATTCACAGAATTTTGAAGATTTAATTGAGGTCCCATTGACTGAGCAGATTCAAAAACCTCCAGCCCAGGCCCAGGCTCCGGCCATTATTGAAGTCAATGATGAAGAAATCATTGAGGTAATGGAGGTGAATCTTGATATTGAAATGACGGAAGATACACGGATTGAAGAGGTTGTATTTCAAAAAACTGATCAGGAAATATTACCAGAGGAATCTGCAGAAGAAATTTTTACAATTGTTCAGGAACAACCTTCCCCAGTCGGTGGGATGAAAGCATTTTATGATTATGTATTCGATAACTTAAATTATCCAACCAAAGCCTCAAGAATGGGAATAGAAGGAAGGGTTTTTGTTGAATTTGTTGTAGAACGGGATGGATCTTTAACGGATATAAAAGCAGTTAAGGGTATTGGTGGTGGTTGTGATGAGGAGGCAGTCCGAGTAATTTCCGAAGCTCCAAAATGGAATCCTGGTAAGCAAAGAGGCAGAGCCGTAAGGGTTAGAATGATTATGCCTATAGTGTTTAAATTATTATAAAACCGGGATTCCCGGTTTTTATAGTATCAGTTTGCCAAATCGTTCATTAAAGCCTTTAATACCCTGTAAACCTCCAGAATGAATTGCCAGAATTTTTTCTCCTTTTTTAAAAAAGCCTTTTTCTATTCGGTCGTAGATGCCAAATAGTAATTTTCCAGTATAGATAGGATCGAGTTGAATGTTGTGCGTTTTTTTGAAACGATTAATAAAATTGACCAGGTCGAAGTTGTATTTAGCGTAGCCACCAAAATGGTACTCTGTGATCAGATCCCAATTTGTAAAAGAAGGTGAACCATATTCATTAAGGAGTTTAATAATATCCTTTTTTAGGAATTCACCATTTTTTAATGCTGGAAATCCCCAGACTTTTTTCAATCCTTTCATGCTGGCAATGATACCAGAAATAGTACCTCCAGTTCCACAGGCACAACATATATGATGGTAGTTAAGCCTATCATCGCCTAGTATTTCAGTACATCCTTTTACGGCCAGGCTATTGGACCCACCTTCTGGAATTAAATAAAATTCGTCAAACTGTTCTTGAAGAGAATGAATAAAATCAGTTTGATGCTTTTTGCGATATTCTGTCCTGGAAATATATTGAAATTCCATGCCAAATGAACTTGCGTCTTCCAATGTTGGGTTTAACGGCAAAACTTCTTCTCCACGAATTATACCAATTGTTTTAAATCCGAATTTGAATCCTGCATATGCTACAGCATGAATGTGGTTTGAGAATGCGCCACCAAAAGTCAATAAAGTTTTATATCCCTTTTCTTTTGCATCAAGGATATTGTATTTCAGTTTTCGGTATTTATTCCCTGATATAAAAGGATCTGTCAGATCGTCTCTCTTTAAATATAATTCAACACCATATTTCGTTATTCGTTCATCAAATATCTGAATAATGGGT
>JAHEMV010000374.1 GCA_024643455.1 Cytophagales bacterium | reverse complement strand
GCCTGGTAAGGAGTTATGTTGGATTTGCGGCCTTGCTTTTACATTACCAGTAATATCCTGAGCGATATCATCATATGGAGTAAATTGTTCTCTATTTAAAATTTGGAATTTCACCAAATGCAGGTGTATTGGGTGTGCATCTGCTGTAGCATTATATACTTCCCATATTTCAGTTTTGCCTAATCCCGGATTTTCGGTAATAGCTTCAGACCATGTTTGAGAACCATTGGCCATTGTTCCCAGCATTGGTTGCAATCTTCCATATTCATCCATCCCTTCAAATAACACTAACTGAGTAGTAGCATCGGCTATAATTGAAGATGGATCAGGGAGACTCCCTAGCTTTGGTCTTAAGTCTGTGCCTGCAGCTACGGCAAACATTGGAACTTTTTTATTTTTCCCTGGATAAATCTGAAATTGCATGATTTGACCCGTAGTTAATGCATTAGCTGCTAGGAGTGCGCCTCCCATACCATCGCTATTAGTACCATCTGCATTTAATCCTTTAAAAGGTTCGTCTGGTCCCGTATTTATCATGGTGAATAATCCTTTCAGACCGGTAAAATCAACAACGATATCAGCACGCTCTCCCGGAGCCAGGATTAATTCAGTCAAGGGTACCGGAGCGTTTAATAAGCCATCATCACTGCCTATTTGCATCATTGGTGCTATTGTTCCAAGAGCATCCTGTATTGCGAGACGATAGACCCTGGAGTCGGATCCATTGAGCATGCGAAAACGATATTTCGTTTGCTGTACTTTGTGCTTTGGCCATGCTTTACCATTGACTAATATAAAATTCCCAAAATATTCTGCAACGATTGTATTAACACCGACAAACGGAGGAGTTGGATCTGTAGGAGCAGGAAGGGTCACTGCACCTCCAAAAAATAGGTCTCCATTTTTAGCCGGGAAATATAGCTGCCCTGTAGCATCAAAATCTCTGTCCTGGATCACCAATTCAATCTCGTAATCTCCACTTGGGAGAGTTCCATCTGTAATTAAAGTGTTTTCATTATCATCCCTTAGCAAATAGAATCCTGCCAAACCGGCATAAACATTTAGTCGTGTAATCCCCAGCGCATGATCGTGGTACCATAGCGTGGCAGCTTCCTGTGTATTATGATAGGAATAAATGTCTTTTTTCCATTCATTACCATGTTCACCAAGTTGAGTAAACCATGCTTCAGGAAGTCCGTCACTTGCGGATTCCGTGTGTCCGCCATGAAGGTGAGCAACTGTAGGCACATTTCCTGCGGCGTACCATTGTTCAACATTAACTCCATGAGGATGCGCCATATGTAAGTTTGCGTCAACAGGCAAAAAGTGACCGGGAAGTTGGTTTTGCCAAAGGATATCTATTTTTTTGCCTTCCTTTGCCACAATGGTTGCTCCAGGATAAGTTGGAGGTAAGCCCGGGAATTGGTATCCCCATACTCTCGTTTTGAGCTGATTTCCTAAAGGATCGAATAAACCCAATTTTTGAGTCGTCTCCACCATGCCAACAGTTATGGGTGCGGTCCCGGTTCCGGCAGTCAGGTCAACTCGTAGTCCCAGGTCTTTAATCACCGGAAGTTGCTGTACGAATTTTGGATGGGTAATAGGATCTAGTAATACTGGAGCTTGCGCCTGATTACTTTCTACTATTCCAGCTAGTAAAATTAATGTTAATAATTGGCTGGAAATGATGTTCAATAATTTGTTCTTCTTACGAAGAACTTTCCTCGGTAGTGAAGTTTTCATAGGTAAGTGGTTTAATAGTTTTTAAAATATATATCCCTAAAATTTAGGTTCTGCTATAAGTAATAAAAGGTTTAATGCTCAATTATATCGTTGTGGTGACGAAATTATATTTTTTACAAAAAGCTGTAAAGAATATGTTAATAATTGCTAATAATATTAGCTATTATTTGGGGCTGTATCAATTATTAATTTATGATATATATCATAAATATTTTTTTTATAAATGGTTGTAATATTCACAAATACAACTATATACGCGGAAAGTATTCGAAGAGCCTGCTGCCTATTTAGGATCCATATATTATCAACATTATATTTAGTTATGGACTTTATATTTGATGTTAAGCAAGCATTACTAATTTTTTTTTTGGGAGAGGCTTGTTTCATATTACTTTAAATAGTTATATTAATAATTGAATAAATTACAACCTGAAAATCCCGGAAAATCAATCGCAGTACTCATCAATTCACTGAAAAACCAGATGATATTATCTGGCTAATCCAAATATTCTATGCATGAATCCTTAAAAACATCTCACTGCGAAAATTGTGATTTTAAATCCCTTTTATTTAAGAATTTAAACTTGATTGAACTCAATAAATTGAATCAATCCAAAAGAGAGTATGTATTTAGAAAAGGTGAAAAAATCATTAAAGAAGGACAGAAAATTACTGATTTCATTTATTTGCAAAAGGGATTAGTGAAAATTTCCAAACAAACTGAGAATAAAAAAAATCATATTATCAGCATTGCTCTGCCAAAATCGTTTATTGGTTTTTTGACCGTTTTTTCTCAGGATAATTATGGCTATACGATCACAGCGTTGGAGGAAACCACGATTTGTTTTATTGAGATTGAGATGATGAGAGAAGTTATTTTAAATAACGGAGCCTTTGCTTTGCACGTTCTGTCTAAAATAAGCAAGGTCTCAGATGAAATAATTTTTGAGCGGGTAAATATAAATTCAAAACAGGTTAGAGGAAGGATTGCACATCTACTGATCTTATTTGCCAAAGAGATTTTTTATCGAACAAGTTTTGAGATGCCAATTACAAGAAGAGAATTGGGAGAGTTGATAGGAATGTCAACTGCCAACGTGATCCGTATTCTTTCAGAGTTTCATAAGGATAACGTCGTGAAAATGGATAGGTCAAAAGTTGAAATAATGAATTTTGGATTGTTGGAGAAAATATCCAAGTTTGGTTAAGTCCGGTATTTTAAACAAAAATAAGTTCATTGAAATCACTTTCAATGAACTTATTAAGTTATCTACTAAAAAACTGTAATACCGATTGTTATACCTAAATGAATTCTAATTTATCCAGCTTCTTTGTCCAACAAATCTACCTTAACAGTATATGATTACTGGACTAATTTTAATTCTACCGGTTCTATCAAAGTTACTTCCCCGTTATTCACAACTATACCATCAAGTGTCTCTGGTAAATATATCGGATCATCAGAGCCTTCAGAAGGAGCTGTAGGTTCAAATTTTAAACTGTATGTACCAGCTTCAATACCTGAAAAAATATACTCAGATTTTTCTATTGGGGCATAAGTAGTAGCAACGATTATATCTCCACTCATTACAGAAATAAGCACATTTTGCTCTGCTGGCTCGACAGTTCCTTTTATAGCTCCGCCTTTTGCCTCAGTTATTACTCTTATAACTGGTTTCAATATGTATTTATTTGCACCATTGTGAATTACAGATTTAGAAGCGTCAAAATCCAGCTTGAACACGTAGGTGATCCCAGCTAAAAGATCCTCATGTACCTGGAGTTTAAGCCCCGATTGTTGTCCGCTTGGTGTTTCGAGCGGAAATTCATCTTCAATGGAAACACTATTATTCTGCCCAAGTTTCAAACGAATTTGTGATATTTTTCCAGCTGGAAAATCGGTATCAACCAGCGTTAACTCGGTGCCACCAGTAAACTCAAGCAGATTTTTCACACCTACGTCGCTGCCTTCAAGGTCTATCCATCCTGAATCAGTATCTTCAGCATCTCCATTGGTGTGAACTGATATCCCCTGAATATCCACGTTCACCTCTTTGTAGTCGGCTGCTTTATCTACTAATTTAATAACAAGACGCGCAGATTCTGAATCTTTATTACACGAGGTAATTAAAAGAACACTCAGAAATAGGAAACCGTAAAATAATTTTTTTATCTGTTTCATAAATAGATTTTAAAATTTAGCATTTATTCTTTTGTAAGATAAAAAGTGATTACCCTTTTTTATATTTTTTTCGATGATCCGCATTGTATTTTTGTGGATCGTCGGCATTAAAATCCAGGTCTATTTTTACTGCAGAAGTTAAGTTCACATTTTTAAATATATCTGGAATATTAGCGGATACTTCCCAATTTTTTCCACTCAGGTATATATATAGCCCCTTGTTATTATCATAGTAGAAATTTTGCTCTGTGAAGTAAACATACCTTGTTTTTGCCCGATACCCATGAGCAGGAGCCCAAGGGGGAGGGCCTGTTTCCTTTTTATAGGTAGATTTTTCTTTCTTATTACTTTTCCCTTGTCCATAGCTGTTTTCCGTGAAAACAAATAGAACAATTAAACACGTGATGGAAGTGACTAAACTTAATTTTTTCATAAGGAAACTTCTTTTAATTATAAAAGCATAAAGATATAGCGCGATCCGTTGATATGTTTTTCGAAATGATGAAAAGGAGTATTTAAGTAAGAAAAAGTCTGTTTTGATACATTATTTTACAGTAAACTCAAGCGTTAAACGTAGTATATTAGGCAGGTTGAATTTCTAAAGCATTTTCAACAAAATACATTGTTTTCTCGCCTGCACCTTTGACAGCGATTTTACCGCGTGGTGTGCATTGGAAATGATCTTTGATGAGTTCGTAGGTTGCCGAAGAGATATTGATTTTCCCTGGTTGACTATTTGATTCCATTCTGGAAGCAATATTTACAGCATCTCCCCAAATGTCATAGGCAAATTTATGCGTACCAACTACACCAGCAACAACAGGTCCAGTGTGAATACCGATTCGGATCTCAAAATAAGGTTTTCCGACCTGTTTTCGTTGTTTAATAAGTTTATCCATAAACTCCCGGATTTCAATTGCTGCGAGTGTTACATCCATTGGATGTGAATCATTTGGGCGGGGGAGTCCGCCAGCTGCCATATAGGCATCACCGATGGTTTTGATTTTCTCAACACCATGTCTTACCATGATTTCGTCAAAAGCCATATAGCAATAATGGATTTCTTTGACCAAAGCTGGTGGGCTTAATGTTGCAGACAATTCTGTAAAACCCTTAAAATCGGTAAACAGGATGGTGACATTACTATAACTGCGCGCTTTAGCCGTGCCATTTTCCTTTAGTTCTTCCGCTGTTTCTGCCGGCAGAATATTAAGCAACAATTGTTCCGATCGCTCTTTTTCCATTTCAATAATCTTATTCGTGCGTCGTATGAACCTGTACCGATTAAACATCCCGCCCGCTAAAACCAATAACACGATCCCCGCAATTACTGCAGCATAATTGACATATTTCCGTTGCTGGATTTCCAGGTCCTGTAGTCTATTCTCTTGTGCCAAATCTTCGATTTCTCCTTGTTTTTTCTCGATATCAAAGGCGAATTGCATGCTTTCAATTTTTTTGTCATTTTCGGAATTATAGAGTGTTGTATTGATTTCAGTTAATAGGGATTGATATTTGAACGCGTTACTATAGTTTTTTAACTCAGAATAGGAAATTGACAGTCCTTCATAAATTTCCTTGAGCTCATTGAGTGCATCAATATTTTCACATAGCTCACCCGCGTCAATATAAGGCTTCAAGGATAG
>JAHEMV010000373.1 GCA_024643455.1 Cytophagales bacterium | reverse complement strand
CGGCTGGCCAGTGCACCTGATAGTTTTACCATAAGATCCAGATTGTTACGCCCACCAAGTGAAACGGCAATTTTTTTCGGTTCAAACAGATTTTTTGGATTTTTTATCCTTAATAAAATCAGGTCTGTCAATGACTGATTCAAAACATCTTCCATCAAATTCATCCCTCCAGCAGAGGCTTCCCTTCCTGGATATCCCATTACGATTAGGTTACATTTTTCGTCTTCTGCTGCATGAACAATTCCTTTAGCCAAATTTCGGGATGCTCTGATTACCGGACGGATTTCTACTTTTTTAGATGGTTGTAATTGTTGGATTCGCTCCATCAATTTTAGTGAATAATCTGCGTTTGAAAGTGCAGTATAAAAATCCGTTTGTTCTGGACTATTGGCTACGGACAAGGCTATAATTTCGCCACCTTTTCTAGCCTCCAGTAAAGCATCGCAAATGTTGAAAATAGCAGTCTGCGTTTCTGGATTCGCCATGGGCATCAAAATACGACGACCTCTGCGGGTCATAAAATTTTCGGTGGGATCATTTTCCGAAAGCATTACATTCAGACCTGCCCTTGAACGCGTTTCTCTTTTTCTTGAATAAAAGAAAAACACTAAACCTCCTGCCAGGGCTAGCTGCGAACCGAATACCAAAGAAACCCAATCGAGCGTGGTTAGTAATCCAATATTCGTAGCCAAAGCCAATTCCGGCAAAATACGCCGAAACCAATTTTTCGGACGTTTATCAGGCTGGGTTCTATATACATTTCTCAATGCCAAAGAAACCGGCAGTAGGGACACTAACAAGCAAAAGTTAGCAGATTTAGCTATAAACTCAAGAGGAAGGATTAAAAGTAAAATCACAATAATTAAGCCCCCGGCCAGGAGTGCGGCCTGGGGGGTTTTTTTCCCTTGATGAATACGTCCAAGCAGGTCAGGAAGGAATCTGTTTTTTCCCATAGCATAAATCTGACGCCCCTGAGAAAGTAAGGTGCTGTTAAGTGCCCCGGCGGAAGCGAGAATACCTCCAAAAGATATCAAAACCCATCCAAAGCTTCCGAAACTTTTGGCAGCCACGAGTACCAGAGGAGCATTGGAAGCCGCCAATTCAGCAGTTGGTATGACCATAATTGCTACTAAGCCAACCAACAAATAAGCGACGAAAGCAATGATCATTGATAAAATCATCGCTCGTGGAATAGTGACTGTAGGATTTTTGATTTCCTCTGCACTATTGGCAATTAACTGATAACCGAAAAAGGAAATGTAAATAATACCTATAGCACTAAAGGTTCCTTTCATTTCTGAAGGAAAAACAGGCAACATCAATTCGGGTTTGAGTTTTGAAATCGAAAAAAGCACGAGTAATAGTAGAATTGCCAGATTACCCCAAGTAAGCATATTCTGAATTCGATCAGCACCTTTTGTTCCTTTTGAGTTTAACCAGGTTGAGGCGATTACCAAGCCCACACTAACCAGTTTTACAGCAATGGGTGAAAGGCGATATCCCAGGATAGATGTAAAATATTCAGCAAAACCAATAGCATAAAGGCCGCAGGCAAAAATACTACCCAGAGCAAGAAACCATCCAGTAACAAAACCCCCAACACTTCCCAAAGATTGATAAGCATAAGCATAACCGCCTCCTGATACCGGAACGAGTCTTGCCAATTCGGCAAAAAGCAACGTTGTAATAAAAGCTAACAATCCACATATAGTATAAGACAACCAGACTGAAGGTCCGGCAATTCCGGCAGCCATACCGATGAGAACATATACCCCTGCTCCCATTAGCGCTCCAACGCCAATTGTAGTGGCTCCAAACAGTCCTATCGTGCGATCAAAGGTTATTGGAACTATTTTTTTACGGAAAATTTCTTGCAGGCTATTGCTCATAGAATCTGTGCATTCATGAAACAAAAGTATTGAATTTTTAATTATCAAGAAGTACTTTAATCTTTGTGAAGAAGTTCATCCAACAAGACGCAGTTATCCAAAAATTTGCAAGAGAGTTTAGAACTTCGTAAACAGATATTTTGCAAAAATTACAATTCGTATGTTTGCCATGTTCTACTGTGACCCGTATTACTATTCATAATGGAGCATGAAATAACAGCACGTTTTTAATGTCAGTAATTCGGAACTGATCAGGATTGACCTGACAATTTATTTTAGTTCCAGGGAAGGATCAACTGATTGTTAAGTGCTAATTTTGAAAAATCCTTTAAACTATTGTTGATTCAGTTTATTGAATGCTGGAAGTCTATAATTTTTAACATTAATTTGGCTTTTCACTGACAGGTGGATTAAAAATTTTATGCGAAAGCAAATTACATTATTGTAAAATGAAAAATATACCACTTTCACCTATAGATCATGTATTTACCGGAGCAGGTTCATACCCTATCGAATTTGTCTTCTCTTATCAGGATACCATTGATGCGAAAAAGCTTCTAAATAGTTTTAAAGAAACCATAAACTATTTTTCACCTATGAAAAGCCGGCTGACTGTGAATGCCAGCAAGTATTGGTTTCAGCCCGATGAAAAAGGATTTCATTTTGAAGTAGTGGATCAAAACATCAATTTTGATCAAACGGAAAAACGAGAAATATTTATCGATCCGGTATTCACAATTGAAGGACAGCCATTAACGCGAATCCGACTTACTCAAACACCAAAGGGATCGGTTCTTGGAGTAAGCATATCTCATTGCATTGCAGATGGGTTTAGTTATTTTTTCTTCCTGGCCAACTGGGTAAGAATATTTCATGGAAAATCCATCCTTCCACCATCGCATCATCGGGAATTGCTCATCGTGGAACCGGATAAGAGGAAAGCGATTTCTTCCGATGATTTATTGGCCAATACAGGCCTTTTCCTCGGCGAAAAAAGAGCAGATATCGAACGGGATAACTTGATTTGGGAAACAATCCACTACACGAAAGAAGAGTTGAAATCCATACTGGATTCAGCACAAAAATCATGTGAAGTCCGATTGTCTTATAATGATGTAATCGTAGCCTCGCTTTGGAAAAAATACATGAAACAATGGAATACCCAAACAAACGATCACCTAACCTACATCAGCTGTCCGTTTGACTTCAGAAGGCTGCTCCCGGATTTTCCAAAGACATATTTTGGTAATGCTGTTATAATGGCTTCTACCCCGCTTTCTTATGATAAATTGATTGATGGCAATCTGGCTGAACTGGCCATCCTGGTACGGAATGGAATAGGCTCGATCAAGGAAGAATATATTAATGCTGGATTGAAGACCCTAAATAGGTTTACAAAAGAAGAAGGTGTTTCTATCAATGAAAAAATCCATGTCTGTCATCCAAAAAATGGTTTGCTCGTCACCAACTTGTCCAAGCTTCCGGTGAGGGATATTGAGTTCAATGCTGGTCCGCCAGTAAAATACGAAATATTGACTCCTGCAAATCGAGGGGCAGTCATTCTTCCAGGTCGGAATGGCGATGGAGTCGAAGTACGGGTATGCTGTCCGGTAGTTTAGTGTGCTGTTTCAGACTGATTCCGTACTGTTATTTTGTGAAGGTCTGTCAGAGCTGATCGAAAGGACTCAACCTGGCTAATTCGAACGCCGAGCTTCATATTGCATGAAATATCCATAGATTGATCAAGTATTTCCAATTCAAAATCCTTAACCAACTTCATCACATTGTTCATTTGATCGTATTCAAATTTGAGTATGAACTCCACCAAAATCGGGATTGCTTTGATTGAATTTTGTTCAATTGCATCAGCAGCAGCCGTTCTATATGCGTTTATTAAACCACTTACACCGAGTTTGGTACCTCCAAAATAACGAACCACCACAATAAGCGTGTTGGTTAGTTCTCGGGATCGGATTTGTCCCAAAATAGGATCACCTGCTGTATGCCCAGGCTCGCCATCGTCATTGGTACGATATTTATCAGCATTTATCCCAAGAACATAGGCATAACAATAATGCCTGGCATCGTAATACTTCTTTTTGAGTTCTGTCAGGATCTCTTTTACCTCTTCTTCATCCTGGATCACATAAGCAAATGCCATGAACTTACTTCCCTTTTCTTTATAAAATCCTTCCGAATTTCCATTAAGGGTCAGGTATGTATCCTTTAGTTCCACTAGCCTGCAAAATAATCAATAACTTCCTGATAGGAGAGTAAAAACAATGCGAGAATAGCAAGCGTCAATCCCACAAAATTGATTTTCGATAAACGTTCTTTAAATATCAACATAGCAGCAAAAGAAGAGACCATAATAATGCCGACATTGTAAATTGGGTAAAAAACAGCTCCATTATTTTCGAAAGCAGTCAGCGCTTTTAGTACAAAAAACAAAGAGAAATAATTGATGACCCCAAGAGCAGCCCCGCCAAAAAGGTTTTTTAGTTTAAATTTTCCTTTTTGAAAAAACAAGGAGAGCAGACCAGAAAAAGCTGCTCCGGCAAATAATACGACAGTAAAAGCACCAACATTATTCGCGTTGATCAAGCGGTGATTGCTGTAATTCAACCCGATGTCTATTAGACCGCCAGCCAGGAAAACAATAAATGGGAGCAGCAATAAATAACGTTTACTATGAAATACTTTTGTGTCATTATTTTCGCGAATCGAACTCAGGTAGATCGCAATTAAAGCCAGTGCCATACCCGTATAATTTAAATAGGTGAATGTTTTAGATTCTATTTTCATGAAAAACAAACTGAATAGAACCGGGAACATCATCGACATTTTACTGGCCACAGAGGTGACCGAAACGCCTAAAAGTTGGGAGGTGAGTGAGGCGGCATAAAAACCAATCACTAGTAAAATTCCAATGGAAACTGCCGTCCAACTCCATGCAGCAGTATAGTCAAGCGATGAAAGCATAGATGGATTTTCTATAAAAATCAATCCTGTTAGCACGCAAACAATATAGTTTACAACGATTGCCTGCATGTTGTCAATTTTAAAAATTGAAAAAGAACGGAAAGCCAAAAAAATGGCAGCGTTTGCTGCGATGCCGAGGATCAAATATATCATTGGGCAGAAATTTGACGTAAAGAAAAAGTATTCCTTTTCAAAATCATACTAATTTTACCAGCTAAATAGATTCTTTTGAAAACCTTTGAATTCCTGACGGATCAGTTACCTTTTGGTTTTGCGTATAATTTTGACAACTATTTGTTTAATAAGATTAAACATATCAATACCCAGGGTATTACTGATCGAGCCAATTATTTTATAATCAATACGATAAAAAAGCGAATTGAGGGTAAGATCCATTTTTTACTGCTGAATGGTGTGGCCTACAGTCCTTACCGATCTCTTTTTGGATCTTTTGAATTTAGTCCACGGCTGCATCCAAACCTGCTCATGGACTTTTGGGCATTTATTGAAACGGATTTGAAATTGAGAGGAATTGGGCAAGTGAAAATCACCAATTTTGCAGGATGTTACGCACCTAGAAAAACAGAAATAATTGTTCAAACCATGGAAAAATCTGGTTTTTCTGTGATTCTTAAGGCAGTGAATCATCACATACAGATAGATCAAAAACCGTTGGAAAGTCGCTTGCATCCCATGGAAACAAGG
>JAHEMV010000372.1 GCA_024643455.1 Cytophagales bacterium | reverse complement strand
ATCAATGTTGATAACCTCCCCAGCAAAATATAGTTTAGGAAATAGCCTGCTCTCCATGGTTTTAAAATTGATTTCTTTGGTATCAATTCCTCCACAAGTAACAAATTCTTCTTTGAAGGTACTTTTGCCAGAAACCTTTAAAATGCAGCGCTTCAAAAAATCTGTCAGAGCAGTTAACTGGTTATTGTTAAGGTCTGCAAAATTCGTGTCATCTAATTTGAGTAAGGTGATTATTTTTTGCCAAAGTCTTTTTGGCAAACCGAATTGAGGGGCATTTATAACCATCTTTTTCCCATGGTTTTTTTTACAATAATTTAATTCATCCAAGACGGTTTCATCATCCATACCGATCCAATTCACCGAAATTTCAAATTGGTATTTCTGTTCGAAGAGTTCCCTTGCAGCCCAGGCAGATAATTTTAGAATAGCGGGTCCGCTTAATCCCCAATGTGTAATGAGCAAGGGCCCGGACTGACTTATATTGAGTTCTTTAATCGACACTTCTGCTTTTGGCAATGATATTCCTGCTAATCCTTCCAGAAGTTGATTTTTGATATTGAACGTGAATAAGGATGGTACTGGTTCCACAATCTGATGACCCAATAACCTAATCATTTTCCAGGTAGATGGGCTACTTCCGGAGGCTATCAACAAGTTTGAACTCTGAAATTCTCCTTTATTGGTTTTGACTAACCACTTGTCATTTTTATAGTTTATTTTTTCTACTCCTGTTTGTGTTGAAAGGGTGATCCTGTTCGTTTTGCAGATTTCCAAAAAACAATTTATTATGGTCTCAGAAGTATTACTTGATGGGAAAACCCGGCCGTCATCCTCTATTTTAGTTTCAACGCCATGATCTGCCAACCAGGCCATCATATCTCCGCATAAAAATTTATGAAAGGGCCCTAGCAATTCTTTATTACCGCGAGGGTATTGCAATACCATCTCCAAAGGGTCAAAGCAAGCATGTGTTACATTGCACCTTCCTCCTCCTGAAACGCGGACTTTGCTTAACACTTCCTTTGATTTTTCCAGAATAACTATTTTCAGATTGGGATTTATCTCTGATAATTGAATGGCACCAAAAAAACCTGCAGCCCCTCCACCAACGACAATTAAATCATATTTCATTATTTCCTCGACCTGGTTTTTTGTTACAATTGTTTTTTTCCATACACTTAATTTGCCCAATCGGGAATTGGTGTACTTTCATTGAAAAGTTCGTCCAGATAATATTCCCTCCGGTTGGTTTTATTACAACTGGTATCGCCCCCCAGCGCATAAATACAACCAGAATACACGCTGATATCATTCTTAACCATCATACTTTTTGGCGCATTATTTGGAAGGAGTGTTTCGTCATGTGCCCTTCCAAGGATGCAATGTCCCATTTCGTGGAAAATTAATGCTTCTTTTTGAAGATCGTTTAACCAACATTTACCAGAGTTTATCAAAATGATTTTTTGGAAACCAGGATCTTTATCCAAGGTATTGCTTCTTCCACATACATTGTCTTCAAGTGCATCATCGTACCGGATGATCAGGTTGGTCAGTTTAATATCAACTCCCCGTGAAGACGCCTCAACAACAAATGTTTCAACAATGGGTTGAAATTCCTCAGGGACATCATACACTGCTTCAAAATCGTCCTTCGATGCACATCCGAAGATAATGAAAACGATAAAAGCCAGGCAACAATTTTTCATAATAACAAATCTAAAAAGGCAAAGGCACTAAACTTAAATATAAGTCAGCTAATAATCCAACATAACCTAAAATTACACTTGCCTGAAATAATTATTATTTCAATAAGAAAATTTGATCTAATAAGTCCAATTTGAAATCACCCCTATCGGGTATTTCGAATAGTCAACGTGCAGTGGAATCTAATAGAGATTAACCAACCAAAGATTTAAACGCTTCATATACCAGAAAAGCCGGCCAAACAATTGCTTTTAAAAATCCTAATACTCCCATCCAAAATCCCGTTGCATGAGAAATAAAATATACAGCGGCACCTATAAAACCCAATCCATATACTGCACCAGATTGTGCTCCACTTTGTACTTGTTTTTTCATTTATTTATTATTTGGTAAGAATTGTTTTATGCTGAATATAACAATTTTTATAGCATAAACATTCCAAATAATTTTCTTAAAAAACATGTTGATTTATCCTTTTTTGGATATTTAGTGGTTTAAATTTTCAAATGGGAAAGGTGATTTGATTTTGCCCGAAATAAGTATTTTCTGGATCAAATGTCTTTTTTAGCTTCCATCCAGGCCCTAGGCCCATGAAACTGACATGAAAAAGAGGCGATCTTTCCGGCTTTTTCTAATGATTGTAAAAAATCATGCGAGGAAGCGTAATAATAACAAAATGCGCCATGAAAAATATCTCCAGCTCCAAGTGTATCCACGACATTTATTTTGGGAACTTCAACTAGCAGATTTACAGGGCCTTCATTTATAATTATTGGTTTTGCACCACGTGTGATCACTGCTTTTTTAACTCCTTTTTTCAGGAGATAGGCCGTTATATCTTCCTGATGGGTTATGCCTGGTGGCATAAAGTCTTCAGAACAGATTGCAATATCTATATATTTCAATAATTCGTCTGTTTTATTTTTCCAGCTTCCTCCATCAAAAATAGTCGGAATTCCATTTGCCCGGCATATTGCAGCCTGTCTGATAGCTGATTCTACATAAAAACCATCAAAAAGAGCTATGTCATAATCCATGGATATTTCTGGCATTTTATTGTTTAGTGGTTGATTGGGATTGTATGAAAATACCGTTCGCTCTCCAGAGGATTCATTAGTAATAATAGATGCAAATACCGGATCTGAAGGCATGTTTGCATTGATGTCAATATAAGGAATTTTATATTTTTCGATTTCCTCTTTGATCATCATGTTGAAAGAATTGATTCCAATGGCAGTGGTCAGGTTTGGTGTACCTCCCATATGTTTAAAGGTAATGGCAGCATTGGTAGCAGGACCACCGATATAGGAATTGAATTTTTTTACCTTGGTTTTGGTATTTTCTTCAGGGTAATGGTCGGTGAAGAAATGTAAATCAATAGTGAGCAATCCCCAAAATAATCCTTTCATTCAAAACTGGTTTATTTGCAATAATGATTGATTAGAATTGTAAATAGAAAAAAAAATGAAATTATTTTATATTGTTTATGAAATAAGGTTAAAAACAGGATTTTTATATTGAAATTGGCTACTTTTGGCATTGATTTTTGTGCTAATGAATACATTTTCAGAATAATAATTTGTCAATAATAGTACTCACCATAGTTATGTCATAAAGGACAAGCAAAACACATCAGGAATAAGTAACATTAATAAAAGTATATTTTTTAAATTTTGAACATTATGTACAGGAAAGAAATTAAAGTAGTTGATTGCACCATTCGGGATGGCGGATTAATGAATAACTGGCAATTTAGCGATGATTTTGTTAAAGCAGTGTACAATGCCCTTGTCGAAGCAGGTGTTGACTATATGGAAATAGGCTATATTAGTAGTGAGAGTTCTTTTTCAAGAGATGAGGTTGGCCCATGGAAATTTTGTGATAATAAGGATCTTAAGCGTATTGTTGGAGATAATAAGACCGGCCTTAAATTGAGTGCAATGGCGGACATTGGGCGCATTGACCTCAAAGATATTCCTCAGGCAAAGGATAGCTTGCTCGATATGATTAGAGTGGCCTGTTATGTACATCAGGTTGATAAAGCCATAGCTCTGGCCGAGCATTGCATGGATAAAGGATATGAAACCACCATCAATCTTATGGCTGTATCTAAAGTCAATGAAACTGAACTGGACGAGGCATTGAATGATATTTCTAAATCACGCGTCCCGATTTTTTATGTCGTTGATAGTTTTGGCAGTTTATATAGTGAGCACATTGAGCATCTGGCAAGGAAATACAAAAAAGCATTGCCAGGAAAAGAAATTGGTATCCATGCACACAACAATATGCAATTGGCCATGAGCAATACTGTGACAGCGATCATTGAAAATTGCAATTACCTTGATGCAACCATTCTTGGTATGGGCAGGGGAGCGGGAAACTGTCCTTTGGAAATCCTGATTGCATTCCTTAAAAATCCTAAGTATCGACTATTGCCCATTTTAGATGTGATCCAAAATTATGTAGCCCCGCTTCAAAAAAATATTGATTGGGGTTATCATATCCCTTATTTGATAACAGGAGCAATGAATGAGCATCCTCGAACGGCAATTGCATGGATGAATTCTGATGAGAAAAATGATTTAGTAAAATTCATGAAAAGTATGCATGATTACGAATTGCTGGAATAAAACCGCAATCTAAAAATTACTGGAAAGAACGATCATGATACTAAAAGAGTTCATGATCGTTTTTTTGTTAATGAGATTTAGCAAAAGAAAAGAATTTTAAAAAAATCTATCTCCGGGAAGAAAACTGACGAGAATCCAAATCTGAACAAATAGGTCTATGGATAGGAATAAATAGCTTGACAAAGACTAACTTTGCAAATTAATTAAGAATTCTTCCACAAAAATCTATTCCAATTACAGGTAAATAGTTGCCTTCCAGTTAGTTGATGTCGATTTTCCTGGAAAAAACGTAAATATTCCTATGAATACATTTCAAGAATCCGGCTTGAATGAGCTTATCATTAAAGCTATTTCGGAGCTAGGCTATGAGAAACCAACTCCAATCCAGGAAAAGACTATCCCATTTTTGCTAGAGTCAGACCGAGACGTCATTGCACTTGCTCAAACAGGGACTGGTAAAACGGCAGCATTTGGTCTGCCCATGATCCATAATATCGAATGGAGTAATAAAACAGTGCAGGGGATCGTGTTATGTCCAACGCGTGAACTGTGTATGCAAATCACTAATGATCTCGATCTTTACTCTAAATATGTTGATGGCTTGTATGTGATCCCTGTTTATGGTGGGACAAGTATTGAAAATCAAATCAAGGCACTGAAGCGTGGAGGCCAAATTGTAGTAGGAACCCCAGGTCGGGTATTGGATCTGATAAAAAGAAAAAAGCTTTTACTCAATAACATCAAATACCTAGTTCTGGATGAAGCCGACGAAATGCTGAATATGGGATTTAAAGAAGACCTGGATTCGATACTTAGTCAAACACCAGAAGGACGTCAATCCATGTTGTTTTCTGCTACTATGCCAAAAGAAATAGCAGGGATAGCAAAAAAATACATGCAGGATGCTGAAGAAATTTCGGTAGGCAAACGCAATATGGGTGCTGAAAATGTACAGCACTTTTATTATGCTGTCCAGGCAAGCAACCGCTATCTGGCTTTGAAACGCATAGCCGATTTTTATCCAAATATTTATGGAATCGTTTTTTGCAGAACACGTAGCGAAACCAAAGAGGTAGCAGAAAAACTTATGCAGGACGGGTACAATGCAGATGCCTTGCACGGCGATCTTTCGCAGGCTCAACGCGATCACGTTATGGGCCGTTTTCGAACAAAAAGTCTTCAGATTCTGGTTGCAACTGATGTGGCTGCCCGTGGTCTGGATGTGAATGATCTCACACACATC
>JAHEMV010000371.1 GCA_024643455.1 Cytophagales bacterium | reverse complement strand
CGATACCTTCTTCAATTAAAATACTTGAGGCTCTAAGGATGGTTTCGTTACTGCCTTCAGAGAAAACTACATTCAAAGGATTTTGACGGGCTCTCATAATCAGTGAACGAAGCGTTTCTCGCCCTTTCCCCAGACGAACTGCAAGATTTTCTTCATAGGCTTCGCTTTCCATCGGTTGGTTGGCCACCCCGTCTTCTTTTGCCTGTTGGGCAACAGCAATGGACTCACGCATCAAAATGCGCGGATCAATGGCTTTGGGTAAGAGGTATTCAGGCCCAAAACTAAAATGTTCATTGCCATAAGCACGACCAACATCCTCCACAACTTCTTCGCGAGCGAGATCTGCAAGGGCACGCGCTGCTGCCAACATCATGTTTTCTGTTATAGCATTTGCCTGTACGTCTAATGCTCCTCGGAAAATATACGGGAAACTTAAGACATCCATAACCGCGTTAGGATATTGATCTAGTCCGGTTGCAAAGATGATATCCTGCCGGCTGCCTTTGGCTTCATCATAGTTTATTTCGGGGTCAGGAGTTGCTAAAGCAAAGACTATTGGGAATCGATTCATAGACCGTATCATCTCCTGATTTAAAACTCCACCTGCAGAGGCGCCGATGAAAACGTCTGCATTTTTTAATCCCTGGGCCAGAGTGCGCGCATGTGATTTTCTGGCAAAAGGCAATTGATAATCATATAAATCGTTTCTGTCGGAATGTAACAAACCATTTATATCGTAAATCAGCATATGCTCTTTTTGGATTCCCAGAAGTTTAAACAACCTTGCACAACCAATACCTACGGTACCAGACCCCGAAATCACCATATGAATATCAGCAAGATTTTTTTCCACCAGGTCCAATGCATTAATTAGTGCAGCTGTTGCAACTACTGCAGTACTATAGAGATTTTCATGGAACACAGGTATTTTAAGACTTTCCCTGAGCCGATCATATATATAAAGTCCTTCTGGTGCCTTAATGTCCTTCAAATTGATGCCTCCAAAAGTTGGCTCTAGCAATTGAACGGTTTCTATAAATCGATCCGGATCCGTAGTATTCAATTCAATATCAAATACGTCGATATCCGCCAATCTTTTGAAAAGAACAGCCAATCCTTCCTGCATAGGCTTGGCTGCCAATGGTCCAATATTTCCAAGTCCGGGAATAGCGGTACCATTGGTAATCACACCCACCAGATTTCCTTTACCGGTATAGCGAAACACATCCGATACTTGTGACAAAATTTCCTGAGAAGGATAGGAAGCGCCTGGTAAATAAGCCATCCGCATATCCCTGGGAGTTAAACATGCTTTTGTCGCTTTGACTTCAAGTTTGCCGGGTCTCGGGCTTTGATGGTAGGTCAGTGAATCTTCTCGCTTGATCATAATACTGCTTGTTTTTATAGTCATGTCATGGAATATGTCTCCAATGCGCTTATAGGTAAGTGTTCTATGGTTTCATTTAATACGGTCAGAAAGGAAGCAACCGGTCTGACTTGTAAAATCCAAAGATGATCCTCTTCAATCCCAAATTCGATATCCAGCGGATAGCCATACGCTTTTTCCAATGCAGCAGCGTTCATGACCAAATGGCATAATTCCACATATTCCATTGCTGGTCTTAAGCGTTGATGATAAATTGTTTGTGATCGAATGGTGCCAAATCCAGCATGATGATTAAAGGTAATTTGGGATGTTTTATCACTGGTGATATAGCTAAACCGGAGTAATTCTTTTTCAGGATCGATACCTTTGGTTACCGTAACCTGGTCTGCTGACACCACCCCGGAGACCACTCCTTCACCCAGCCCTAATCCAACATTAATGACCATCTCCCGAATATTGCCTTTGGGGATATTTACTGTCTGCAAAACGCCAGAAACTCTTGAATTGACCATGCGTTGAACAATAACGCCTCCACCTTTCAGGTTATCATTAGCTCCTATTAATGCACGGTTGTGTATTGCCCGCTCTGTCCATAGTCCACTCCACGTTCGTTTCAGATAGTATAAAAGTTGGTCGTCACCATGGATGTATAAAAATGTCTCAAACTCCCCGGCATGAGCCGTCGCTTCTGTATCTTCTTCCAGTGAAGAAGAACGGACAGCCACATATACAAATTCAGACTGTTTGACTGGTTTTTCACTCAAAGGAGATTCGCCTACGATATTTTTATATGCTGCGATCACTTCATGGACAAGAAGTTCAGGTAGTTGTATTCGTTCCCAAAGATTTCGGATTTGGATGGATTTTTGATGATTACTCAAGTCTTCTTTTGCCAGTATTTCGGCAATTGCATCTCGAAGAGAAAGTGCATTTCCAACCCGTTTTTTAGTTGTTTCTTCTATCTCCTTTATTGGAGATTTCATCATTTCATTAAATGCCTTATCTGTCACCACAAACCATGGAGGCACAAGGTCTTCCTTACTCAGACGTTCAATTTCAGCAAGATTTGCAGCTTTCCATCCTATATAATTGTATAATTCAAAACCACATGAATCGCTTTCAATAATCCTGTGATCAGCAAATTTTAATAATTTTTCGGTGTCATGGATCGTGATTTGTTCTCTTGCTTTGCTAATGGTTACATTGCTTCTTTCGGTTAAGGACAGCATGCTTTTTATTCGATCATATTGTCGCAATGCATGACGCAAGTGAAAACCATCCATTTGCTTATCTAAAATGTGTTTTATTTTTAAAAATATTTTCCTTTTCAGAAAAGTAAGTCTGTCGGTAGCCAGGGTTTCTATATATTCTTTGCCATAATCTGTAAATTGATTCGAATGCATTCCAAAAGCTTCAAGCGCAGTAGATGCACTTTCTACTTTTCGTAGTTGGTGAATAATATCAAGTCTTAGATATAGGATTTCAAATGCATATTCAGAAGTGGGCAGATCATGTTTAGCTTTATGGACAGCATCCGTAAATCTACTTGTTAGGTAAATCATGATTTGTAACAGATATTCTCGAGCATCATTTGAAGAATGTTGATTTCCCAGCAGAATGGATAATAGGAAATTTTTATCTCTAAAACTCATGCCTATTCCATTGGCATGCTTATTCAATAGAATTTCAAATATGGCGTACCTTGTCAATACAGGGTCGGAACATCGGCCTAATACATTTTCTAATTGATGCCTGGATCGTAAAAGTTTACCCCGCAACCTCAGAATCTCCTGTTCATGGGTAACAATGTCAAGCATTTGCTTTGCATTATTGTATGACCTGAATCCTTCATAAAGGGCAAGGATATTGGTGTCCTGTCCGAGCAGACGTACATTTCCTGCGCTGGCGTCTAAAATAAGGAGATCTCCTTCTCTAAGCGTATATTCTTTTTCCTGCAGATCAGTTCGAATACTGATATTAAACTCTTTTATTTTTTTCTCAAGGATTTTATATTCAATGGATTTGAATGTTAAAATTTTCTGACCACTAGAATCTGTTTGCCATTTGCCAGATATGATCAGGGCAGGCTTATGGAATTGCATCGCAATCAATCCTGCATGGCTAAGGATGCCGCCTCCGGTAGAAATAATTCCGTTGGCATAATACAAAAAAGTGGTGTCTTCTGGTCTGATCGAAGTAGCAACGAGTATCGATCCGCGGAAATCCTGTGGATTCCGCCGATCGGTTCCGAATAATACCTTGCCAACCGTAATTCCTGGTGAAGCTTTTAACCCAGATACGATACGGTCTCCTCTTAAAGGAGCCTTACCTGGTGGTAAAACGCTTTGTTGTATTTCTTCCAGAAAAGAAGTGGCTTTTTGTATATCGCTATCAATATTTGTTTTTGGAAGGGTATCAATAAAATCATTTGCTTTCAAAAGCCTTGCCAGATCCATTACATTATAAATTGCATTGGAACTCCATGAATGTGAAGCAGATAATCGACTTTTGTAAACAACCTGATCTCTGATAAAAAATGCCAGCCTGATCATATCTTTCGCTCCGCGCAATACAAAAAATGTTATTTCTTCACCGCGCAATGCAAGCACAGCTTTCTGAACCAAATATCCATTTATGCTACCTGAAGTATTAAATTTAATAATTCGTTCCATCGGTCGAACAAGGCGAGCAGTGGAAATTGCAGCTGCAAGTTCTTTCGATTTACCTGCCAATAATTCAGCAAAAACTTCAGTTTCATGAACACGTAGGAATAGATCCGATGATTGAAGTTGAACTCCACTTGAGATTTGAATAAGTTCTCCATGTTTTATCGCCAACCTCAGAGGCAATAACACTCTTTTTTCTATATCAAGCTGGCCAGGGTGCAGTTTGCCTTCTTTTCCTGTCGGGACAGGAATCACAAGCCCTTCATCTCGGAACGTGTTGATAATATTTTTGAAACTTCCAGCAGGCGGGTGACCAGTATATTGATCAATATACTTTCCTTCTCCTGACCATATTTTCTCCCGCTCCCCGGTTGGGCCATGAATATTGCCACAGAAGATGCCTGTTCGGCTTTTTGATAATACCGTATTTCCTGGTAAAACACCCCAGTGAAGAAAAAAAACAATCCAGGACTCTGCGACTTTTTGCTTTGCTTTCGAGTCAAGTGCCAGGGAGCCAATAATCCAATCTAGATCCATAAAGTACGGAGCCATTTGAAATAGCTGGCTTGCTTTTTGGCATAAATCTCCGAGGGTAAGCGCCCGCTCCTTATCGTATCGTGCATGAATGTGGACCGCATCAATTTGTATTTCAAATTCTATGCGTTGGAAAAAAGCTCTCATTGCATCCAGGGAAATATTTGGATGTTGGTCTAATTCGTAATTGCTGACTCCGAAATATTCCAAATCAATCATGCCACCACGTAATGGAGGCGCATAATCGATACGTAAAAAGGCCGGATGGTTTCGAAATCCGAAATAATAATGGACCTCATTGCCGTAGCAAAAAATGTCAACACCTGGAAATTTCTCCTGGCCATGCAACATTTGTCTGGCAAATCCCTGGATCAGCAATTGGACTGAAAAAGGGATTTTTCCTTGTACAGTATTTTCTTTTTTAAAAGGCTCAAAATCTGCGAAACGGATTTTGCTAAGGACAAATTTTATACCTTCGTCGTTTGCCGTGATGATATCTACGGTACGATTTGGTGATCGGCCACCTACGGAAAGTTTGAAGCCCATTCTAAGCCCATTTTGATGCAGATATCTTTTTAATCCATGAAGTGTACGGACTGAGCCAACAGATTTGGGTTCTTCAAATGACTGAACGAGACGGGTTAGATTGGGAGAAAATTGTGCTGTTTGGACATCACCATCTAACTCCCTGAAGATTTTGTTCTTTATTTTTTGATAAACTCCTGGTAGAATCGAACATTCTTCGCTGATGTGGCTAAATAAGGTCACGTAGTCTTTTACAATTTGATCCATTCGCCGAATGATATCCCTGACCTTTTCAGGACTTAGTGGGCCAATATCCAGAAAATCACTTAAAAGAGATGCGTGATTTAAATTATAGGCCCGGTAGCGGTTTATTGGATCATTTTGGTTTTTATTTGTTTTTTCATCAGCTTCCTGCCCTCCATACGAAAGGATTAAATACAATTTGGAAGTTTGTTGAGCTCCTTCGCATT
>JAHEMV010000020.1 GCA_024643455.1 Cytophagales bacterium | reverse complement strand
ATGACGTATGTCGATGCAGATTGGTCAGATGGGCAATCGTTATCGACAAATGGTTTTCATTATATTGAAACTATGCCAACCATGGAATTTTGGTTAAACATACAAACTGGAGATCGGGAATATCCTCACATGGTGCTTAAAAAACTCAATAAATCAATGGATATAAACATCTCAGAAAAGGATAAAAGTATGTTTTTGAGAAAACTTGGTTATTTACAAGTTTTTAATTCCGGCAGTTATAAATACATCTTGTTGAGAAAATAGAAAATTCTAATTCTATAATTAGAACAGACTTAAATCAGTAGGGGGCCTTTATTTTCCTACAAGTTCAGGATGACTTTCTTGAATTAATTGTTCAATTTCTTCATCAAATTTCGCAAGGTAAAGCGTTTTTGCTTCAGCAAGTGCTTCCATAGACAAGCCTTTTGCACCTCTAAAATCAGCTTTGTACAGATTTGCATTTGTGAAATCCGATCCTGTAAGATAGGCTCCTTGCAAATTGGCTTCCATCAAAAATGCATTTCTAAAATCAGCTTTAATGAGAAATGCTTTTTCAAAATTGGCTTTTATAAGGTATGTGTCTTTAAAAATTGCACCATTTGCATAGGCTTTCTTCAAAAGTGATTGATTCATATTGCAATTTTCAAAATTAGTTTGGTTTAGTCGAGCACCTTCAAGGTTGACGTCGATTAGGGCAGAATTAAATAGGTTGGCATAATTCAAATTTGCTCCAACAAGTTTTACATAATTAAGGTTTGTTTTTACCAGGAAAGAATGCGCAAGATTAATATTATATAATTTATGACGATTCAGTCTTTTTATATTACCGACAGTTCTGAATGCAGCTTCCTGTGATTCCCACAATCTAAAATCATCGATTTCATCTTTATAAGTTCGAATCCGCGCCCGTTTTTCTCCAGTTTTATTGAGCCAGAAGATCAAAATACCGATAACGGCAATATCAAAAATCATCCCATGTGCTTCGGCAAGTACCTGACCATAAAATGAATAAAAATTATCCCGATAATAAGGCAAGCTAAGCGAAAGAACTAAAATGCTCACAAAAATCAATACAATTGTAGACGTCAGAATGGGTTGTTCAGATATTGAATAAACCTTTTTCCCAAACTCATTAAACCACTCTTTTAATTTCATCTATCCAACCTTATAAGTCCCTCTTCGTTATTCTTGTACTAATTTAAGTGCTTTAATTTTTTCACCAAGTGTTTCGCTGATTTTTATATATGACTCAACCGTCCAACCCGCTACATGTGGAGTAAAAAGCACATTATCCATCTCAAAAAGTTCAGCCATTAAACGATCCTGTTCCTCAGTTAATTTCGCCATTTTCTCATTTTCAAGAACATCCAGACCAGCAGCCAAAATTTTACCCGATTTTAAGTATTTTACCAATGTTTTTAAAGTCATTATTTCTCCTCTAGCTGTATTGAGTAAGATTATGTTATTTTTAATGCTTTCTATGAATTGATCATTTACATAGAATCTGGTTTCAGGGGTCAGAGGGATATGAAAACTAATGATTTCTGCACGATCAAAAAGCTCCTGAAGCCCCACTTCTTCTACATTATTATTGCCAAAGCCTGTTTTATATTTATCATAGGCAATAACCTTACAGCCAAAACCACTCAATCGTTTTGAAACAGCCTCACCCATATTTCCAAATCCGATAATTCCAAAGGTACGATGCATGAGTTCAACGCCTCGATTTCCTTCGCGATCCCAAATTTTCTTTCTAACCTGATTGTCAGCGTTTCTAATTTTATTAATGAGGTTGAGAACCAAACCCAATGTATGTTCCGCGACTGCGTCTCTGTTTCCTTCTGGCGCATTGAGCAGCACGATATTTTGACTTTCTGCAAATTCAATGTCAACCAAATCCATACCGGCACCAGAACGAGCGATAAATTTTAAATTGTGCCCTGCTTTAATCAATTCTTTGTCTGCAGGGGTTTTGCTGCGCATAATAATCCCCGTGTAATCTTTTAAAATATCTAAAATTCCACTACGATCAATCTTTGGTTGGTAGTGAACCTCGTATCCACATTTTTCAAGCATTGGAATAATACACTCATGTGTTGATTCTGTAATTAATATTTTTGGTTTCATTGATTTTAGATTCAAAGCATTAAGTTAAAATTTATTCAGTTGGAATGTATTTTAATTGGTTAAAAGTTGTACAACAGATGTGCTACGACAAAGTAAACAGCTAGACCAATTAAATCAATGGTTGTGGTAATAAATGGCCCTGAAGCCAAAGCCGGATTGAATCCCAATTTGTTTAAAATAAGTGGGATAACCGTCCCTAAAAGTGAAGCCAGGATAACAACCGTAAACAAAGCACAACCAACTATAAAAGCTAAAGTAGAATCGTAGGAAAGAAATACAAAGGTATAAACCAGTCCAGATAGTACGATTCCATTTAGTATGGCTACAAATATTGTTTTAATGAATTTCTGCCAAATACTTGAATCGAAAACGGGAATAGAAGCCAAACTTTGTACTACAAGTGCGGAAGACTGAATGCCAACATTTCCACCAGTTGCAATGATCAAAGGGATAAAAAATGCCAAGGATGCAACTTTCAACAAGTCATCTTCAAATACGCCAATAAATTTTGCACCAGTTAATCCTCCCATCAAACCGATAACCAACCAGGGCAATCTTGCCCTTGACAGTACCCAAACGCTGTCATCCACTTCAACATCTTCGGAAATACCTGCCATCAATTTTCGCTCTTCATCTGCCATTTCAGTGATTACATCAATGATATCATCAACAGTAATCCTTCCAACAAGTTTTCTCTGGACATTTATTACAGGCGCTGATTCCAGATCGTACTTTTGCATCAAATCAGCTATTTCCTCTTCTCTTTGATATGTGAATACTGAAATGACTTCAGAATTATAAATATCCGCGATTTTGGCATTTGCTTTAGCAAGAATGATTTCTTTCAATGAAACTCTTCCTAATAATCTGTCTTCATTATCCACTACGTAAACTGAATAGATTTTTTCAACATCCTCTGCCTGTCTTCGGATTTCAGCAATACATTCAACTACATTCCAGTTGACATTTGCTTTGATTAATTCCTTGGCCATAAGCCCCCCAGCGCAATCCTCATCGTAGCGCAGCAGCTCAATGATGTAACTGGCTTTTTCCGGGTTTTGAATATTAGCGATTACTTCCTCCCTGATTTTTACGGGCAGGTCATTTAATATATCAGCTGCATCGTCTGTTTCGATTTCTTCAATATATTCCGCGATTTCTTTTGGATCAAAAACTGCCAGAAACTTTGCTCTGGTGTCCTCATCAAGGCCACCTATGATATCCGAAGCGATTTCCTTATCGAGCAATTCCAACACAAATTTAGATTGCTCAGCATTAAATTCTTCCAACAATGCAGAAACGTCTTCATGATGAACATTAACAAGACTTTTACGGATAAAAACTTCGTTTTTTTCCTCGATTGCTTCGCGAATTCTTTCCAGATATTCTTGCGTTAGTTCAAATGGAGCTACATTTTCCATTCCTGGATCTTTTTGGTCAATTTTATAAAATCGTCAATTGAAAGCTGTTCAGCGCGTTTGTCAAAAATTAGGTCGGCGGTTAGATCAGTTGGCAAAAGTATGGGTTTTAGGGCATTTCGCAATGTTTTTCGACGGTTTTGAAAACCTTGTTTTACAATTTTTTTGAATAATTCCTCATCACAATCCAAATTAGATTGTGGTTTCCTGGTGAGTCGAATCACTGCTGAATCAACTTTTGGAGGCGGAATAAATACCCCAGGAGATACTTTAAACAACATCTCAGTTCGGTAATATGCTCCAATCAAAACGCTTAAAATTCCATATATTTTATTACCGTGTGGAGAGCAGATTCGATCAGCTACTTCCTTTTGAATCATACACACAACTTCCTTCACTTGCTTCCGTTGATCGATTACTCTAAAAAAAATTTGGCTTGAAATGTTATATGGGAAATTGCCAATTATGGAAATCTCATCCTTGGTAACATTCATTAAGTCTAATTTTAGAAAGTCCCCTTCAATTATTTTTATATGATTTGTTGAATAGTGTTTGTTTAGGTAAGCAATGGATTCCCTGTCAATTTCTATTAAAACGATATTGCGATTTTCTTTCTGTATTAAATACTTTGTTAAAACTCCGGTACCTGGGCCAATTTCAAGAATGGTCTCATTTTCGGCGACCGTATTCAGTGCCCCTACGATTTTTTTGGCTATATTATGATCTTTAAGAAAATGTTGTCCCAAAAACTTTTTTGGCCTTACTTCATGCATAATAATTTTCCGTCTAAATTGCATATGCAAATTGCAGATTATTATTTATAATCAATTTTAATTCAAAAGAAATACTGAATTTAACCTACTGAAGCCAATTTATGGAAGTAGCAAATAAAAGAAACAAATCTGATAAACCAGTTGTGGGGATCACCATTGGTGATATAAATGGTATTGGCCCCGAAGTTATTATTAAAGCATTGTCAGATTCCAGAATTTTGGATCATATCACGCCTGTTGTATTTGGTTCGGCAAAAGTCTTGTCTTTCTATCGCAAGATGCTTAAAATGGATGATTTTTATTTTAACCAGATTAAATCAATTGATGAAATAAGTCCAAAAAAAGTAAACGTGATCAATTGCTGGAATGAAATGGTTGACATAAAAGTAGGGCAAGTGACGCCAGAAGCTGGCAATTGCGCTTATCTGGCATTGAGAGAAGCAGTAAACTATATTAAAGAAGATAAAATTGATGCCATCGTAACTGCACCGATAAATAAAAAAAACATTCAAAGACCTGATTATAAATTTGTAGGTCATACCGATTTTATTAGTGAAGAGTTGGGAGCAAAAGACAATTTGATGCTTATGGTTTCTGAAGACCTGCGGATAGGAGTTGTCACAGCCCATATTGCCATTAATGAAGTAAGCAAGAATCTTACAAAAGAGGCCATTGATAAAAAATTAGATATTTTCATTAAGACATTGAAAAAGGATTTCGGAATTAATAAGCCAAAAGTGGCTTTACTTGGGCTGAATCCTCATTCCGGAGAAGATGGATTATTAGGGATGGAAGAAATTGATATCATTAGCCCGGTAATTAAAGATTATAAAGACAAAGGCCATTTAGTATTTGGACCATTTCCATCAGATGGTTTTTTTGGAACAATGCAACAGCAAAAATTTGATGGTGTTTTGGCAATGTATCACGATCAGGGTTTAATTCCATTTAAAATGCTTGCTTTTGAAAATGGGGTCAATTTTACTGCGGGAATTCCAAAAGTGAGGACGTCTCCTGATCATGGGACAGCATATAGTATCGCAGGTAAAAATGAAGCGAATGCATATTCGATGAGAGAGGCGATTTATTTGGCTTCAAATACGGTTAAAATAAGGAATACGGCTGAGAGAATTGATTAAATAAATATAGTTTTCTTTATTTTTCAATTTATAATATCTAAATTTGCGCTCTGAAAATTGGGAGGGGATGAAATTGCTCAAAAAATATGATATTGACATATCAAAATTAAACTTGGGGCGTTTTGAATATTCTTTTCAAATTGATGATTCGTTCTTTGAATTATTTGATTACAGTATAATTGACAAGGGGAGACTTAAAGCTGATTTGTTTTTAGAAAAAAGCAGCACATTTATTTCTCTTCATTTTCAAATCTCCGGAGTGATAAAACTTATTTGCGACCGGAGTTTGGATGAGTTTGATTATAATATGAGTACAAACAATGAACTTGTATTGCGCTTTGGTGAAGAAGACCTTGAGGTTTCGGATGAAATAGAAATAATTTCATATAAAACCCAAACGATCAATGTAGCAAGTTATATTTATGAGTTTATTAGTGTTGCAATACCGATGAAAAAGCTTCATCCTCGCTTTGCAAATGAACCAGAAGGTGATCAAATAATTTACTCATCTGAAGATGAGCAGGAGGAAAAATCAGAAATTGACCCAAGATGGATAGAATTAAAAAAATTAAAGAATAAAGATTAAAAATTAAGTTATGGCACATCCTAAAAGAAAAATCTCAAGAACCAGAAGGGACAAACGAAGAACGCATAAAAAATTAACTGAGAAGAATTTAGTAGTTTGTCCAACTACAGGAGAATTGCATATGCCACACAGAGCGTTCTGGTATGAAGGAAAACTATACTATAAAGGTAAAGTAGTTTTAGAAAAAGAAGTATTAGCTTAAAAACCTCGCACAATAAATAAAATTCAGGGAACGCAAGTTCCCTTTTTTTATTTGAAGCAAAGTAAAATTTTCATCAAAGTCAAAGGTCAGATTGGACAGAACTTAATATATTTGAGACGAGAACGCCGGAAAGATAAATCATATTTTTCGTCATTAAGTGTGTTAACTTCTATGATTTGCAAAAAACACATTTTTATTTCCACATTAGATTTATAAATTTAAACCTAAATTAGATTATGGCGACTACGGCAGATTTTAAAAATGGCTTATGCCTTGAATTTAATAATGATCTATATACTATAGTAGAGTTTCAACATGTAAAGCCAGGTAAAGGAGGAGCTTTCGTTCGTACTAAACTCAAAAATCTAAAAACAGGTAGGGTAATTGAGAATACGTTTAATTCAGGCGTAAAAATTACAACCGCTCGCATTGAACGAAGACCACATCAGTTTCTTTACAGCGATGATTTTGGTTACCATTTTATGGATGCTGAAACATTTGAACAAGTTGGTCTACCTGAAGCCTTGATTGAAGGGTATCAATTTTTAAAGGAAGGTCAGGAAGTGGATGTCCTTTATCATGCTGAAACAGAAACAGCATTAAGTGTAGAATTACCATCATTTGTTATATTGAAAATAGTTTACACAGAACCAGGTATCAAAGGTGATACTGCCACGAATACTACAAAACCAGCAAAACTAGAAACTGGTGCAGAAATTCAGGTCCCGCTTTTTATCAATGAAGATGAAGTGATAAAAGTCGATACAAGGACAAATTCATATTATGAAAGAGTTAAATAAATTATATGAAAGCAAAAGAAATTATTGACCTAATTGATTTTATTTCAAACTCAGGTTTGGATGAAGTGAATATTGAGACTCAGGAATTTAAAATAGCAGTTAAAAAGAATTCCCCAGTAGTTAACACAATAATAGCTGAGGGATCACCTGTGGTACCAACTCATCACATAGCTGAACCCAAGGCACCTGTAATTCATCAGGAGGCTTCAGTGCCTGTTGCTTCAAAAGATAGTGAGTCAAGTGATTTAATTGAGATAAAATCACCAATGATTGGAACATTCTATATTACTCCAAGTGAAGGTGCTGAACCATTTGTACAAGTTGGAGATACTGTAAAAGTCGGACAAACCGTATGTATTGTGGAAGCCATGAAGCTTTTCAATGAAATTGAATCAGAGTGTTCTGGAAAAATTGTAAAAATATTAGTGGAGAATGCATCCCCTATAGAATTTGATCAACCACTCTTTGTAGTTGATCCATCTTAATTTAGGTGTATTTTTCAATCTTCTAATCTAAGCTCGTGTTTAAAAAAATACTTATTGCAAATAGAGGAGAGATTGCTCTTCGCATAATCAGAACGTGCCGTGAAATGGGTATTCCTACCGTTGCGGTTTATTCAACTGCAGATCGCGAAAGTCTGCATATTCGTTTTGCTGATGAAGCGGTCTGTATTGGACCGGCGCCAAGCAGTACATCCTATCTTAATATACCAAATATCATTGCTGCTGCTGAAATCACCAATGCTGATGCTATTCATCCCGGTTATGGTTTTTTGTCAGAAAATGCTGAGTTTTCAAGAGTTTGTGCAGAAAACAATATAAAGTTAATTGGCCCATCTCCTGAGATGATCAACAAAATGGGCGATAAAGCAACGGCAAAAGAGACAATGAAAAAAGCTGGTGTTCCTACCGTTCCGGGATCAGGAGGCATTTTAGAAAATGTTGAAGAGGGTAAAAAACTGGCAAAGAAAATTGGATATCCTGTGATTCTCAAAGCAACTGCTGGTGGTGGTGGAAAAGGGATGCGGGTAGTAAATAAAGAAACCGAATTTCAGGCAGCCTGGGATTCTGCAAAAATGGAATCCGGAGCATCTTTTGGAAATGAGGGGCTTTATCTGGAGAAGTTTATTCTAAATCCAAGGCATGTAGAGATACAGATAATTGGAGATAAATATGGTAAAGTGTGCCATTTGTCCGAAAGGGATTGCTCTATTCAAAGGCGACACCAGAAGCTAATTGAAGAAACGCCCTCACCAATAGTAAATGATAAACTTAGGAAAAAGATGGGTGAGGCTGCTATAAAAGGAGCCGAAGCGATTCGATACGAAGGTGCAGGAACGGTCGAGTTTTTAGTTGATGCAAATGGAGATTTCTATTTCATGGAAATGAATACGCGAATTCAGGTCGAGCATCCGATCACCGAGCAAGTGACCAACTTTGATCTTATCAAAGAACAAATAAAAGTAGCTAACGGAGAAAAAATTTCAGGTAAAAATTATTTCCCCCAATTATTTTCAATGGAGTGCCGTATCAATGCTGAAGATCCGTCAAAAGGATTTAGGCCTTGCCCGGGAAAAATTTCTTCGCTTAATTTCCCTGGTGGCCATGGTGTACGTATCGATAGTCATGTTTATGCCGGATATACGATTCCACCAAACTACGATAGTATGATAGCAAAATTGATTGTGACAGCACAGACGAGGGACGAGTGTATTGTAAGAATGAAAAGAGCGCTTGATGAGTTTATAATTGAGGGAGTAAAAACAACCATCCCATTTCATAAAAAAATCATGATGGACAAAACGTTCCAATCTGGTAATTTTACAACAAGTTTCCTGGATACTTTTGATTTTAGTGATTTGTAAGCCGTTATTAAAAAATAATATATTTTATTTAAATGAATCCAGGCTTAAAGCTTGGATTTTTTTGTGCGTATTTTTTTTGAATTATTACAATCCCTTTGATTTCAATTTGACTTACCAGATTGTATGTTTGAATGGCAAGCTTAATTTTTCCTTATTCACCAACTAAAAATTTAAAGATTTTGTAAAAGGAAGTCTTTGGTTTTCATTTATTGTAGGACACTGACTGCTATGAAATCTTAGTTTTTATGGAAGAGAAAAAGCTACGTTTTTCGCGTAAAAAAATTTTTTACCTTGTTGGTAGTGATTTCATATTTTTCTGTTCCGGAATTACCGATCAGAAATGCCCAGGGTTTTAGTATTTCTACTTTTTCACAAATAATTCTAATTGATGCCATTAAAGGAACTACTATAAACATTCCTGGGACACCCCAGATTATGCCGCCGATGAGTACGCTTAGAATAATAAAAAATGGATTGACCCGAACTTGTCCACCAGTAATACTTGGAGTGAGGATATTGTTTTCAGTAAATTGAATAATTATAAATAGAATTACCACGCCAACGGCGGTACCTGGGCCATCACCTGTCAATAATGCCATGACCAGTGGAAAAGCAAACCCTATAATTGTTCCAAAATAGGGGATAAAATTGCAAATGGCTGAGATCAATCCAAATAACAACCAATACTTTACTCCTACAATATAAAGCCCTAATGAATTGAGAACGCAAAGAATTAGAACAACCACCGTAACGCCTCCCATATACTTTTTGATTACTACGGATATTTCCTTTATAATCTGATCTGTTTTTTGATGTCCTTTTTCCGGAAGAACCATTAATATAAAATCGCGATACTTATTTCGATAATAGAGTAGGAAAAACACATAAACGGGCATTATGAAAACAGTGAAAATGGTCTGTGCGGTTGCAGTAAGTATTAAGTCGAGATTGTCTGTGCTTGCCTGGAAAAATCGCGATATGTTTTCTTTAAAATTTAATTGTTGCGCCTCAGATACAGTTCCAAATTGCGCTTCGATTTGACCGAAAAAAATATCAAGATTTTTAACTGCCTGAGCTTCCAATCTCGGAAGGTCTTTTAATAAAAAGCGCAATTGCCAATAAATGAAAAAGATGGTGCCATACACCATGAAAATACCGAGTATCACAGAAAGCAGAATCCCAGGAATTCTTGGGATGGATAATCTTTCGAAAAATTTAGCTACCGGGTAAAGCAAATAGGCGAAAAGGATTCCAAGGAATATTGGGTACAGAAAATTTCTAAATTCCACTAAAAAAGTATAGAGGAGTAAGAAGAAAAGCATTAATATTACCAATTTGGTAAGTAGGTCGGTCGGTAATATCTTTTTATTTGTCATGGAAAATTAACGTGTTTTTGAAGGTATGAAAAATCCTTAATAGTTCATAGAATAGCTAATATTGCTGCAGAAATAGCTTGATACAAAGGACTGGAAATCTTAATGACTTTGCATTTCCAATGCACATTCTTAACCTCCAATTACAGACATAGATTCGCCAATAGGATTATTGATTCCGCGTTTTTTTTCAGCCTCAAAACCATCCTTGGCTCTTTTCTGGACAACCTCGATGATAGATGCCTTAATTGATTCATCGCTTACTTCATTTCGCATCATCTTTTTGATATCCAGTACATTATGACCATATAGGCAGGTTCTCATTTCACCGGTTGATGTCACACGGATACGATCGCATGATCCGCAAAAAGTACGACTAAAAGCAGCAATGATTCCAACATTTCCTTTTGCCTGGTCGAAAATATAATTCTCTGATGTAGAGTTTGCAGATGTGGGAAGTTTAGCAATATCAGGGAAAGCTGATTTTAATTTTTCCAGAATCCGAATGTGATTCCAACGTATCGATGTTTGTTTTACTGCAGAACCGTTGAATGGCATCTCTTCAATAAACCGCACTGAAACTGGATATTCTATAGCTAATTTTGCCAAATCAATGATTTCGTGATCATTAATACCATCCATGATCACGGCATTAATTTTAACCTTAAATCCATCAGAGATCATTTGATGGAAAGTACCGATTACATTGGTAAATTCATCTCGCCTGGTAATTTTTTTAAAATTATCGTGGTTCAAACTATCCAGACTTAAATTTATGTTTTCTATGCCAATAGATTTAAGATGAGAAAGATATGGCCTGGTAAGTATGCCGTTTGTTGTAATGCTCAGTTTATTTATTTGCTTATTTTTTGCAAGTGTATCAAGAAAATCAATCAGGTTTTTTCTCACAAACGGCTCTCCGCCCGTGATTCTGATCTTGTCAACACCCATTGATGAAAAGATATCAGCAAGGCGTATCATTTCTTCATAGGTAAGCAATTGTTCCTTAGGCAAAAAGTGTATGCCTTCTTCTGGCATACAGTAGAAACATCGCAAATTGCATCGATCTGTGACAGCTAATCTCAGGTAGTTAATTGGTCTGCCAAAATTGTCTTTCAATTGCATAAAGAATTGTTTCTAATGTTGATTCTTTGATTTTCTTGGAGGTAGATCCTCCTCGACCACAATCTCAATGGATTCGCCAAGGTTTGATTTAATTGTTTCTTTAATACCGATCTGATTGGAATTTACCCACTTTTCTGCGGATTTAGTTGGGATAAATATTTTTAAACTGTTGTTTTGAAAAATAACCTCCACGGGATTTTCCATTTTCATAATTTGAACTGAAAAATTAAAAGCATTTTCTTCTGAAAACTGTATACTTTCTTCAATAAAGTTCTTATAAATCAATCTGTTAATTTCTTCTGTCAAAAGTCTAACTTTTACACTTCCTTTTTCCAATCGGAGTTTCATAGTTTCAAATATAAGTCCTTCTTTGAAATATTTGTTTAAATATCGTATTACAATCCTTATTTTTGAATCCAATATGACCAATATTATGGAGGTAAACATTCTATTGTTTGGGATTACGAAAGACCTGGTTGGTAAGCAAAAACTAAAAATGGACCTGAAAGGGCCAACTACAGTTGCTGATTTTAAAAAAGTATTATTTGAAGCCTATCCTGAACTTATTTCATTGGAGGCTATGGCCATTGCAGTGAATAGTGAATATGCATTTGATGATTTTCTTATACGGTCCAATGACGAAATTGCACTCATCCCACCTGTAAGCGGAGGATAATATGATAGAACTTGAGCACAATCCCTTAGATATACAAAAGGCGATAAATCATGTCCTTGATCCTGAAGCAGGAGGTATAGATGTTTTTATTGGAACGGTACGTAATGTGACCAAAGGTAAAAAAGTCGTAGCACTGGACTTTGAGGCCTATGAGAAAATGGCTATTTCAGAATTTGAGAAAATAGTAAATCAAGCCCATGAAAAATGGCCAATTCATAAAACAGCTATTTTGCATGCACTGGGTAGGAAAGAAATTGGGGAATTGGCAGTAGTAATTGCAGTGTCATCGGCCCATAGAGATGCGGCATTCCTGGCTTGCCGATACATCATTGACACGCTAAAACAAACAGTTCCGATATGGAAAAAAGAGATATTTGAAGACGGAGAAGTATGGGTGGCTGCTCATCCGTGAGATTTGAATAATTTTTAATATTGGTAGTAGTTTTAATCAATTTTTAATTAAAGATGAACTTATTCGCAAGAATCGAAAAATACTTCAGCTACGATCTTTGGCATGTCTCCAACCATAACTTAAAAGGTAAGAAGGGAGTAGTAATTTTTTATCTACGTGTTATTGTCTTATCCATTCGTGGATATATCGAAGACAGAATAGGACTTCGGGCTTCTGCACTTACATTCTTTACCTTGCTTTCGGTAGTCCCGGTTTTGGCTATGGGTATTGCAATTGCCCAGGGTTTTGGGATTAAGGAAATACTCATTGATCAATTGAAATTAAGCCTGGAAGGTCATGAGGAAGTATTTGATTATGTTGTCACTTTTGCGGATTCATTGTTGAAAAATACAAAAGGGGGTTGGATTGCCGGTATAGGCACACTTGTCTTGCTCTGGTCTGTAATTAAAGTGCTTTGGAATATTGAGAATTCATTCAATTTTATATGGCAGGTAAAAAAGCAACGCAGCTACATCAGAAAATTAAGTGACTATCTTTCTATCATTATTGTTGCTCCCATTCTTATCGTTTTAGCAGGGAGTATAAGTATCTTTATCTCCACCCAAATTTCAAAATTGTCCAGCGAAGTTAATTTAATGGAATCAGCCAGTCCATTTATTTTCTTTCTTTTAAAGTTTTCACCATTTGTGATTATATGGATTTTGCTGACATTATTGTATATGGTCATGCCAAATACTGTGGTAAAATTTAAATCAGCCTTTATTGCCTCAGTTATTGCCGGCTCAATCTTCCAATTGGTTCAATGGGGATACATCCATTTTCAGGTTGGCGTATCCCAATACAATGCTATTTATGGAAGCTTTGCAGCATTTCCATTGTTCTTGATATTTCTTCAAATCTCATGGCTAATTGTTCTTTTTGGTGCCAAAATATCGTATGCTTATCAAAATGTATCTAATTATGAATTTGAAAAAGATATTAAATCGTTAAGTTTTTATAATAAAAGACTGGCCTGTATATCCGTGATATATGTGATAGTTAAATCTTTTGAGCGAGGAGAAAAACCAAGAACCATCCAAGATATTGTAGAGCGTTTTGGTGCACCCTATAATCTAGTTTCTCATGTACTCGAGATACTTATGTCCTGTGGATTGATTGCAGAAACTGAAATGGAACACGGTGTTGTTTATTTACCTACTTCAGACATTTATAAGCTTGACTTAAATTTTGTCATCACCAAACTAAATGATCTTGGGTCAACGAATATTCCATTTGAGGAAAATCATTTGGTATCCGGAATTGATAAAAAACTTCAAAACATTCGAAAAGAACTTAAATCTTCTAAATACAATGTATTGATAAAGGATTTGTGAGGGTGGTCTATGATTAGCCAGACTTTTTAAATGTAGCTAAATGCAAATAGCATTTTTAGCATCGATCCGCTTTTTTGGTGTCTTTTTTCTCTCTGTAGATGCAATTGACCATGTCACACATATTGCACACATAGCCTTTACGCCGTACTTCCGGACCAATGCCTATCACACCGCTTACAGACTTAATGGGTTGCATCAGTGAGGAAGGGGTAAGGGTAATCCCACAGAAATCTTTTGGGAAAAATGAAAACAATTTATGCTGCTCACCGACACTCCATCCACAATATCCAGGGCTATAACGATCAGTAATATGCCATCCCCGGGATTCCATTTGTCGTTCAAGGTCAGCCTGAATTTTATCCATAGCGGATTCTACAATTTCAGAACCCACCACATCAGCAATATACCCTTTAATAAAATCACCTTCATGCATCAGGTCTTTGGAATAATTACTAATCCCCGGACCAGCAGTACAAACAAATAATGCTACATTATCCATTTTTCTGAGCTGATTGGTAATGATTTTTTTTACGTCAAATTCAGTCCCATTGATGTGCATGGTTTTGAATTCCCGATTGATATTGGTTTCCTGTTTTATGATATATCCACCGCGGATGTCGCACAATTCATGAGCAATTCCCAAAACTTCATTGATCAACTGTGGCATGGGTTCCGGTGCTTGCCCGGGTTCGTAGCCCATAAATTTTTCAATGATATCTATACTTACCTCCAACTCGTCAAAACGAAAGCGATACTCCTGTAATTCCATTACTCTGCTATTTCTCTATAATACCTGCTAAACTCGGAAAGATTAAATTCCTCACCCATAACTATGATTTCTGTTGATCCGGAGAAATTTTTTATAATTCTAAATTCTTTATGTTCAAATGATGTCTGAATCGCCATACCATTACCACCCGACAATTTAGCAAAACCTTTGATACGAATGGTTTTTTTTGAATAATTATCGATGAATTCCATAAGGCGTTCGGAGGATATGCTTCTTGCTGAACGTAATACGCCAACACCGATTTCGGGTCTTCCACAACTTTCGAAATTGGTATTTTGATTTTCTGTATTTTTTGCAACTGTGTTCGGTAAATTTTCAATGATTAAATCTTCATCGTCGATCGTGCAATATGTGCTTTTGAGCATTTTAGCAAATGGATTCAACAATTCAATTTCCTTTTCAATCTCTTGAATTTCCTTTTCAGTCGAACGGTCTGTTTTATTTATGATAACTACATCGGCAACTCTTACCTGATGCTGCAATCGGGTCATATAGTTATGTTGCTTCAGAAAACAAGTAGCATCAATGATTGTCCATACTTTTGCCAGGTACAGGTCATTTTTTAAGTCTTTAAAATCCAGCAGCTGGGCTACAGAAATCGGATCAGAAAGCCCTGATGCTTCCAGAAATATCATATCTGGTCTATGGATGTGTACAAAATTCTGTAGCGATGAAATAAAATTACCTAAAAGGCAAACGCAAAATACAGAACCATTGTTGATCTCAAGAATTTCAAAATTTGCTCCATCACGTTGAAGTTCAGCGCCATCGATGTTGGCTGGGGCATATTCATTTTGTATTATTCCGATTTTCATTTTAGAAGCGAATTGATTTAGAACGTGCTTAAGAAAAGTCGTCTTCCCACTTCCTAAAAAACCAGTTACTAAAACAAATGGAATCCGTTTCATTTTTTTACAACCTCTACGATTTTAGCGATATGTTGCGGTGTGGTTCCACAACATCCACCGATAATGTTTGCACCCGCATCTATTAGTTCATTGGTAAATTTGGCCATTTCTTCTGGAGTTTCGGGGAATACCGTTTCCCCATCTTTGTAAATTGGCATTCCCGCATTGGAGTGAATCAAAACCGGAATTTTGGTATTTGTCTGCCTGATTTCTTTTACAATACCCACCATGTCTCGAGTTCCATTGCCGCAATTGGCACCGATCAAATCGGCACCGGCATCAATGATCTGATTGACCATTTCGGTTGGAGATACGCCCATCATAGATCGGAAGTCATTGTTTTTTGTTTTGTCAAAAGTCATGGTGCAAAAAACTTCGCATTTGGTGTTTTCTTTGGCGGCTTTTATTGCCTGAATGGCTTCTTCGAGATCCGTCATAGTTTCGATCATAATGGCATCGGCCCCACCGGCTTCAAGCGCCAAGGCTTGTTCTTTGAATGCATCATATAATTCATCGGCTGTCACTTCCCCCATCATCAGAATTTTTCCCGTAGGTCCTATTGATCCAAGCACATATTTATCTGGTCCAGCTGCCTGCCTGGAAATTGCTGCTGCTGCTTTGTTGATCTCAAATGCCTGATCTTCGAGCCCGTAATTTTTTAACTTGAATCTGCTCCCACCAAAACTATTTGTCTCGATCATATCCGATCCGACTTCGATATAGCCTTTGGCAATATCCAGAACGTCGTCAGCTCTAGTAAGATTCCATAATTCAGGGCATTCGCCGGGGACTAATCCCTTGGCTTGTAAAAAAGTACCCCAGGCGCCATCGGAAACTAATATTTTGCCAGAATTAATTTTATCTATAATTTTTCCCATTATTTTTATTATCTAGTTTGAAATGAAAACTGCTTTTGTTTAATAAATATATTATGTTTTCTATCATTTAATAAATGCACATATAGACTATATCTCCTTAATCCATTCTTTGATAATTTCAACGGAAGGATTTGTTCCTTTACTTTTTAATTTATATTCAGCAAGAATTATAGCTGGTGTCTCAGTGATTCCAAAAGTTGCCAATTGGTTGACATCAGTGATTAATTTCACTTCAATTTGCTGACCGAGTTCAGCACTTGCTCTTTTTACGTTTGAAATCAATTCCTGGCATTCCTGCTCATTCTTCCCAAGGACTAACAATTCTCCTTTTTTTGATTTTATTTTTAGCTTCAATTTTTCATTGATCCTTTTTTGAATTGCAGCGATCAGTTCGTGTTTTGGCGGAATCTGAGAGACAAATGCAATTTTTCCATCTATACAGATGGTTGGTATATTTTTTACCATTAGCGATGACATAAAGGTCACTGCTTCCAGTTTCTTGATCGCATGTTCCCGCCATTCCACAATGCCTTCAAAATGTGGTGTGACTCTTTTTACTGCCTCCACCATATATTGGCAAGGTGCACATGATTCTGAATCCAATGTGATCACATCGACGACTACTTTGTTAGCTTGACCATAGTCTTTCATATTGAGCAAATCGAGTTTGGATTGCTCTTTTTCCATGGCTCGTACGACATCCTGCAGATACAGATCATGCACCAATTCCGTAACAGCTTGTACATTTTCGATGGGTGTATCCATTGGCATATCGCATCCAGGGGCAATGATAAATCCTTTTTTACCTCCTAAATCCATGCATTCCAGGGCATTTTCCTGTACATCATTTTTGTCACCCATTAGCATGACTACTGTTAGTTTAATATTCCCACCAAAACTGATATTTTTTTTAAGGGCGACCTCTTTAACATAATCCAGAGGAATATTTTCATCGATTGAAATGTTATCAGGTTTACAACCAAACATGGCTTCAATATTCTGTTGAGCATGTCCACAGACAAAAAAAGAACTTAAGGCGCCATTTTCTCTTATATGCTTAAAAAGATCCATAGCGCAAGGAGAAACAAAGGTTTCGAAAGACTTTGGATCGATCTGGCTGGTCATCGGATCGACCACTGCAATAATATCACAACCTGCTTCGATGTAGTACCCTGCCATTTTTTTACCAACTTCTGTTGTAAAATAAAGCAACTGCTTCATTTCTCCAGGATTCTCCATCATTTTCATGAAAATGTCTGTCCCCAACAGATGAAGTGCCAGTGTAAACGGTCCGGTAATCAATCCATACAAGGCTACGTCAGGATGAGCAGTTCTCAATCGCCTTGCTGCATTTAATGTCAGTTTTATCCTGCCGTCATTTTTATCCGGAATGGGTAGTTCATTCAGTGTTTTCCCATCCAATAAAGGATGACTCACTACTGCCGGTGGATTATTTTCAGACCAGACTAATTGGCATCCGAGCACTTCAGCTTCCATTTGTAGGTCAAAAGCTACTGGAATGCCGTCAGGATTATACAATTCAATTGCTTTACTTACGCCATTAAAAATTAAATCTTCGGATTGAAGATAATCCTTTGCGTTGACGCCAATTAGTTTTCCACCATGCACACCTACAAAAGGAGCCCATGGTATTCGATCAACTTCCTGGAGCTTAAACGCTTTTATTATTAAGTCTCTTCCAGTCATAGCATTAGGATAAAAAGTTTAAAATATCTCCGATGACCGCGATCAGATGTAAAAATGAACCAATAGTTAATTATTTCCGGTAATGGTTATCCAAGTTTCAACCTGCATTCAGATAGTCCATTTACTTATACTAGTTAACAAATCATGCTACAGACCTTTTCAAAAAATCAACGGCACCTTGTGGATCACGCGAATAAAAGTCAGCGTGGATTTTTTCTTTAAAATCTTCAGATACAGGAGCGCCGCCTATCAGAACCTTTGTTCCAGGAATTGCAGTTTTGATATCAGTGACGATTTTTTCCATATTCACCATGGTTGTTGTCAATAATGCCGATAGACCCACAAAACAACCAGGATGCTGTTTTACAGCTTCGATGAATTTTTGGCTATTTACATCTGTTCCAAGATCGACTACTTCAAATCCGCTTCCTTTTACCATCATTGAGACGAGGTTTTTACCGATATCGTGTAAGTCGCCTGCTACTGTGCCAATCACAAAGACTCCTTTGCGTTTTACGGCACCAGATTCAAAAAAAGGCTTCAGATGTTCCATTGCGGTACTCATGGCTTTAGCGGACATCAAAACCTGGGGGACAAACACTTTATTGTCTCTAAACTTAATGCCGATTTTTTCCATCCCCACCACTAATCCTTTTTTCAAGACATCGTCGGGTTCGGCTCCGGCATCGATCGCCTGTTTGGTGAGTTCGTCAGCACCAACTTGTCCTTTCATGTCCGGCGGGTAGGGGCTGGCCAGGTTAATTTTACCAAATTCTACACAATGTGCGATCTTTTCAAATAATTCTTCCATATCCAATTAATTGTTCATTATATCAAAAAATAGATGCTTTGCGCATCGCCATTAAATTTTCATGTTTGGTAATGACCGTGATTTCACAACCTGCGGAAAGAATAAATTTTCTTCCTTTTTCTCTTTCTATCAACAAGCTACTGGCATCAAATATCTCCTGAGCTTTTCGTTCTTCCACCAATATCGGGCTTATATTTCCACAACGAATCACTTCCGGGCCAACGATTTCAAATGCTTCCTCCATATCCACTCCATAATCGAGGTCTAGTATATCCACATTATATTCGGCGATTGAGGGTAACAAATGTGTGATATTTCCACAGATATGCAGTTTTACTTTTCCACCACATTCATGAATATAATTGATTATTTCGTGATGCCGGTCTTTCACATACGTGTCATATGTAAGCGCATCAATTTGTGAACATATAGCATCGCCAATTCCTATTACCTGGCAGCCGGCTTCAATCTGAGCCTTAGCAAAATCTTTGGCAGTTTTTACACACTTATCCATAAGTAAGTTGCAAAAATCAGGATCGGTCATAAGATACATGAGCATATTACTAATGCCTGCTAAATCACATGCTTCAGCAAGTGGACCTTCAATCCAACCTATTACTGGCACATCTCCCTTTAATTTCTTCTGAAATAATTCAGCTCCTTTGATTCGATCCAGTGTTCTGTCAGACTTATAAACATCTGGATTTTTCAGGTTTTTGACATCCTCAAGAGAGTTAACTATGATCTCTTTGCATATTGGCACTGCTTCGGCGGGAAAAGTGACCTTAGCTCCAAAAGCAGACGTCTCTCTATATGGATCTGAAATAAGGCCTACCATATCCAGATCAAAATGTTCCATGGCTTTCAGGTTACAATCGACCAAAGTTTTGTGATCTGATGCAAAAGCGCCATATGTTTTGCCTCCAAAGCGAGCAGCAAAATGCATTAATATCGGTCGGAATAAAACCCGATCTCCAGGGAAGGTTCCTTCGCAAAGCTGATTAAAAAGTTGTGTTTTTGTCATGACTTAAAAAATGGATATTTTTTTTGAAACGCCTAAATTACATTTAAATAAATATTCTTTTTAAACTTAGTTGATCCATAAATGTACTCATTTGGCCTTTAACTATCATTTTGGTGCAACGATGGATTTTTTCCAGTTTTCATCCTTTTTTTTATTTAGAAAGTGAGCCGTTTCCTGTACTCCACGCGCTCCTACTTTTAAAATCACTTCATTTCCAACTTTGCTTATTGGTGTATGACTTGCCTCTGGTTCTTCCATAAAGGATTTGTTGGAAGCCAGGTTGTATGCAGATATTAGTGAAAATCGTGCATGTTCGCTGGTGTTGGCGTCAGATTTATGCAATAGATTTCCATGGAAAAACAAGGTATCTCCTGGCTCAAGTTCTACATATACCAGTTCCATGGATTTTAATGCAGCATTCACCCTTCTCATATCAGCGCCAACTTGTTCACCGGTAGATCCATGATTGATACGGCCTATTTTGTGTGAACCTTTCAAGACCTGCAGGCATCCATTTTCTTTATTTGCCCGTGTCACTGCAACCATTACGCTTAACATATCTGGGTACAAAAAACCGTTGTCGTACCAATATCCATAATCCTGATGCCATTCCCAGGCGCCTCCCACTTTAGGTTCTTTTTGCATAAATTTTGTATGATAAAGAGCGGGTTTGTCTCCCCAAATCATTTCCAATCCATCCACAACACGTTCTGATTTGGAGAACGCTCCATAAATATCATCCCCTGAATTGTACCAAAGGGTAAGCTTTGTATTCAAGCCTGAATTATCATCCACATTGATGGCCGATTCTTTTATCAATTTGTCATTTTTATAGGTCTCCAGAAGCAAGGCAACTTCTTCCGGGCTAAAAAATTCCCTGATCAAAACATATCCGTCTTTTTCAAAGGATTTTAAATGAGCCTGTGTAAATTTTTTGTAGGTCATAGTATTAGCTGGTTAATGGTTCTATTTTATTAATGTCTTTATATCGTGATTTCAAAAATTGCATCATGTATACATTGACTTCCCACTGGCTGGTAATTGGTTGCAGTGTAGATGGCATCAATACCATGTAGGGTGGAGCACCAAATTCTGAAGTAATCGTAAACTGAGCAGCACCTTGTTTGTTCTTCAAGTGGATTACTTTATCCCACCAGGTTGCATGGATTTCCAATGCGTTTTGCCATTCCGGAGCCCTGGGATCTGGTATTTGTGGTCCTTCCTGGTAACCTACCCTGGAATGAATGTGATCGGTCCTTTCAATGGCCAAGGCTACTGCTTCTTCCTGATCTTCCAAAAAGGATTCTGCAACGTTGCACCAATGTGAAATGTCCAGTGTGATTCTTAGTTGAGATAATTTTTTCAGGTACTGATGGGTGATGTGCGCTGCAAAACTAAACTTACCCCGGTGTGTTTCGTGCAGTATTTTCTTTTTAGACAATGATGAAATCTTTTCCGCAATTTCAATCAGGGTTTTATTTCTTTCAAATGAATAGTAGTCCTTCCCCGTCTGGGAGTTGATGAAAAGCGCCGGGGAGTCCACAAGATTTTCCAAATGATGATTATATATTTTTTTGTGCTTTTCAAAATTGGATTCCAGGGTTTCATAATGTTGCCCGATGAATTCGAGCTGGTATTTATCAAGGGATTTAATAATAGCTTCTTTTT
>JAHEMV010000370.1 GCA_024643455.1 Cytophagales bacterium | reverse complement strand
GATTTTCTTCTGGATTTTTGTGCACCATGGTCTCCTTATTCATGTAGCTGACCTCAATCATCGGGTAACCAAAATCTTCTACAACTTTGCCCTTGATCCGATAAAATCCCCTCCCCCGAAAGGGATATCTCATGGATGTGTTGGGGAAATGGGTGGTGTCAAAAACCATTCCTTCATTATCCAGAAAGGTGCCAAAATGCATCAATTTGTGATCTTTGGTATGCGTATTTTTTGTCGTAACCAGGTAGCCTACAATCTCCACGATTTTACCAATTCGTTTCTTTAATTCCACCGCTTTCACATTGCCAAAATAATCGGTTTCGAGCAGACTGAAGGGATCGCACAATGAAAAGCCCAGCAATTCCAATTCATCGAAGGCATCTTCAAAAGGCTTCCTTTCCAGCATCGGCACTTTATAGTCTTCCGGCGCTTCGAAAATCGCCAACGAATGCCGTACTTCTTTTTTCTCACTAAACATCAACCTTGCCTCCCAAAGCAAGGTGCGTTTTGTTTTGCCGGTAAACCGAAAAGCCCCGATACGGATCAAAATGTTGATCTGTTCCAGACCGAGGGGAATGCGTTGTACGAAATTTTCCATACCAGTAAATAAGCCATGCTGCGCCCGCTCTTTGGGGATTCGTTCACCAATTTTATTCTCCAGACTTTTCAAATGGATAAACCCCATATAAATGTCGGCACCGATAATTTTAGTCAGATAATCGCTGGTGTTCACACAAGGAGCTTTGATGTCGGCTCCCGCCATGCGCGCTTCGTGAAAATAAAATTCCGTATGGTAAAACCCTCCAAAGTTATTGATCACACCAACCATAAACTCCATCGGGTGATAGGCTTTGAGATACAGACTTTGGTAGCTTTCCACGGCATAGCTGGCCGAATGTGCTTTGGAAAACGAATACCCCGAGAAACTTTCAATCTGTCGCCAAACTTCATTGGTAATCGACTCAGGGTAACCTTTCTCCTTACAGTTATCAAAAAACTTTTGCTCTACCAGCTTAAACTCCTTTCGCGACCGGAACTTGCCCGACATGCCCCTGCGCAAAATATCGGACTCGGCCAGATCCAGGCCAGCAAAGTGATGCGCCACCTTGATCACGTCTTCCTGGTAGACCATCACGCCATAGGTTTCCTTCATGAGTTCACCCATTTTAGGATGGATGTATTCAAACTTATCGGGATTGTGATGACGGTAAATGTATTCACGCATCATGCCAGAGCGGGCTACTCCCGGCCGGATGATGGAGCTGGCAGCAACAAGCGTGATGTAGTTGTCACAATCGAGCTTGCCCAGGAGCATGCGCATGGCCGGTGATTCGATATAGAAACACCCCATGCACTTGCCTTGCATGAGCAGCTGATTGACCAGCGGGTCCTGCTTGAATTTGGTTGTTTGGCTGATGTCTATCTTTATTCCTTTGGTTTTTTCGACAATTTCTACCGTGTCTTTGATGTGCCCAAGCCCTCGCTGACTCAGAATGTCGTATTTGTGAATACCCATGTCTTCGGCCCCATACATATCGAAATGAGTGATAGGAAACCCCTTTGGGGGAATTTCCGTGGCGGTGTAGGCATAAATCGGTTTTTCAGTAATCAAAATTCCCCCGGCATGGATAGAAAGGTTTTGAGGCATGTCATGCAAATGATCAGCATACCTGAAAATAAGCCGCGTGATCTCATCTTTGTCCCGCATTTCGAATGGGCGATCGACTATTTTATCGATTTCACTTTTGGGCAAGCCAAAGACTTTGCCCAGCTCTCTAATAATGCTTCTTCCCTGAAAGGTGTTGTAAGAGGCCAGCAAGGAAGCATGGGTCGGGGAATATTTGTTTAGTATGTAGGCAATTACTTCATCGCGGTCTTTCCATGAAAAATCAATGTCAAAATCCGGCGGTGAACTTCGGTATGGATTCAGAAACCGCTCAAAATATAAATCAAGTTCTATCGGATCTACTTCTGTAATGTTCAGGCAATAGGCCACCATGCTGTTGGCCCCGCTTCCTCTGCCGACATGGGCAAAGTTATTATGCCGTGCAAATTCTACAATATCCCTGGAAATGAGAAAATACGCCTCAAATTTCCGCTCAGCGATCACATCCAGCTCTTTCATCAAGCGTTGCATGGCATAGCTACTATACTTGTCGTATCGTTTTTGAAATCCCTCGAGGGCATAGCTACGCAACAAGGCATGATCTTCTTTATGGCTTTTGGTGAATTTTTCCTTGTTTTTTGTTGTGCCAAGCTCGAATGAAATGCTGCAATTTTCCATCAGCGTTTTCGTATTGGATATGATCTGCGGATATTGCCAGTAGTACGAAAGAAGATCTGATTCCGCCAGCATCATCTCATTGGGCCTGGCTTCGAGGTTTTTATCTAACCGGCTTAAAATGGTATTTTCTCCCATAGCCATGATCAGCCTGTGGATATTGAACCCAATTTTATTTTTGAAGGTGACCGGATGCAGAATCACCAGCTTGTGCAGGTAGTTCAGGCAGACAGACCGGGAGACCTTACTCACCTCATCTACCCTTATTCCAATAAATTCATTCTCCCTTAAATCGGCCGGATTTCCTTTCCCAAATGGATAGATCACGTAGGCATGACTAAATTCTGGCGCCCGGGAAAGCAGTGGAATGTCATCGGTATTATGTCTGGATAAATACCGGTTTAGTTCTTCAAAACCAACATTATTTTCTGCAATACTGATGTAAAGCAACTCGTTCTCATCGCAAAACTCAATTCCCAATGCAATCTCAAGAGGAAATTGCTCACGGTTTTCTTTGCAAATCCTAAGCAATTCGATATAGCCGGACGTGTTGTTGATATCCGTTAGTACCAACTTTTTCACGTTGCACTGCCTGGCTTCATCGAATAATTCCTGCGGGCTCAGTGTCCCGTATTTGAAACTGAAATATGAATGACAATTGAGATACATCACCAGCAAAATTAGTAATTACTAATTTATTTAGCACTAAATATTTTAGTAAATTATTGTAAAAATTCATTCATCAGAAACAAAAAAAAGAAACCACTTTTTAATAATATGCTGAAATGTTTTGAAAAGAATGATTCTTATAAAACAAACATCATTTATTTTTGCAATCAAAACTGGTATATATTGGTAAAATTGAATTACCTGAAATTGAAGGGAAAATTTGATGAACCCAGTTTTTAATGATTAGTTTGAAATATATTAACATAGAAAGAGTATGAGTAAATTAAGAATTACTTCAGGTCTATTATTTTTTTGGTTTTTAATGGTTTTTTCGACAATGCTTTTCGCTCAGAAAAAAGAAGCTGTCGAAATCAAACGAATCTGGGATCATGGTGGACATAATGCCTTCACAGACATTACTTTCTTTAAAAATAAACTCTACATTGTTTTTCGTGAAGCAGACAACCACATTCCTAATAAAGACAATTCCGGAAATGGAAAGATCAGGATATTGACTTCATCAGATGGAGAATACTGGGAAAGTGCAGGGCTCATCGAATTAAATGGCGTTGATCTGAGGGATCCAAAAATTTCGGTGACAGCAAAAAAACGATTAATGATCGCTATGGGTGGCTCGAAATACGATCAACAAGAATTAAAAAGTATTGTTTCTTATGTTTCTTTGTCCGACCCAAATGGAAATAAATTTTCAGCTCCGGAACCTATAGTGCTTCCTGAGCAAATCAAATCTGATTTTGACTGGCTTTGGCGTGTAACCTGGTATGATAAAGTTGGGTATGGTGTCGTTTATCAGTCAAATGTAGATGGCGAGCCTGGCAAAAGTAAAGCATACCTCGTGAAAACGGAGAAAGGAACAGAATATGAATTCATCACAGAGCTCAACATTGAAGGCGATCCTAATGAAGCCACGATCCGGTTTTTGACTGGTGCAGAAATGATGATGATCGTTCGCAGAGGAGGCGGTGATCAAATGGGTATGATGGGCACAAGTAAGGCGCCATATACAGATTGGACATGGGAAAAACTTGATTTTGAACTCGGCGGGCCAAATTTTGAGGTAATTCCTATAAATAAAATATTAATTGGCACACGTGTAAATGGCCCTGATGGTCCTTACTCAGCCTTACTTCTTGGAAAGAAAGGCGAAGAATTTAAAGAAGTGATGAAATTACCAAGCGGAGGCGACACTGGATACCCAGGTTTTTATTCCATCGCCGGTTATGTATGGTTGAGTTACTATTCTAGTCATGAAGGAAAAACATCCATTTATTATGCTAGAATTCCTTATTCTGAATTGAAATAAAGTACCGGATTTGACAAAAGAAAGATGAAAATAGCTGGAAACGTAAAGTGGGGTATTATTGGTTGCGGAGATGTGACCGAAGTAAAAAGTGGTCCGGCATTTCAAAAAGTTGATCATTCGGAATTGGTTGCTGTCATGCGACGAAACGGTGAAAAAGCTGCAGATTATGCTAAAAGACACCATGTTCCAAAATGGTATGACAACGCCGATGACCTGATTCATGATCCGGATATCAATGCCATTTATGTAGCAACACCTCCCAGTTCACATGCTGAATATGCCATAAAAGCCATGAATGCTGGTAAGCCAGTTTATGTGGAAAAACCCATGGCCATGAATGCCTCTGAATGCCAGCAGATGGTGGATATAAGTAAAAAAACCGGAATCCCATTATTTGTAGCCTATTATCGAAGAGCACTCCCCTATTTTGTAAAACTCAAGGAACTGATGGATATGCAAGCAATCGGAGATGTAAAAATGGTTAATCTTATTTTACATTGGCCGGCCAAACCCGAAGAACTTGAAGGTTCAGCAGGTTGGCGCGTTAACCCTGCAATTTCCGGAGGCGGCCACTTTCATGACCTGGCAGCACATCAATTGGATTACCTGGAATATGCTCTCGGACCCATAATAAAAGTGGTGGGAGTGGCTACGAACCAGGCAGGATTATATAGTACAGATGATGTGGTAGGTGCTGCTTTTCAGTTTGAATCGGGAATCATAGGAACAGGTTCCTGGTGTTTTACAACTCCTGAGAAGCAATCTATGGATGTTTGTGAACTGATTGGATCGAAAGGCAGAGTTTCGTTTTCATTTTTCAGCAATACCATTTTGCATGTTGAGACTGAGACCATGGTAGAAAATTTTAATATCCCCCACCCAGCACATGTCCACCAACCTTTGGTCGACCTTGTGGTTAAGGATTTACGTGGAGAAGGAACTTGTCCAAGTACCGGGGAAACAGGATTGAGGGCTTCGCTCCTCATAGATGAAATCACTGCGAAATAGTGTATGTCCATAAAGTCGAAAGTTTCATGTGAAGCACCAAAAAATAAAAATCAAATGACAAATAAATCTCAAAATTCAAAAATGAAAAACCAAAACTCGTTTGGAAATTGAAATCTTGGACATTGAAATTTATTTGTATTTTGTTTATTGAGATTTGTTATATCAATTTTCCAAAAAGGATACTTTATAGATAAACACTAAATAGTTTGGAACCATTATCACATTTAAAAAAAATCTGAGATCGTATCATTGTAAAAAAATATAAATATGGGATTATTGTCAATTTTTGGAATTAAAAGCAAAGGAGAATTAGTAAAAG
>JAHEMV010000369.1 GCA_024643455.1 Cytophagales bacterium | reverse complement strand
GCCTGTTATTGGAGTAGGAAATGATATCATTAAATCCATGGATAGACAGGATATATTTTCGGTTGATTCGAAAAAATTTTGATGGATCGATCATTTCAACTAATTGATCCAAGGTATAATCAAGCAAGTATTTCCGCTTGTCGGATGTATGGGCAAATGTCGCTTTTTCCTGGCTTACAAAATGCTCAATTTCCTCTACTGAAATGGATTTGATGTGTTCTCCGATCTTCACAACAAATCGCTCTTTATAACTTTTTTGTTTTAACATTTCAATAGCCTCCCTGAGCGCCTGGGATTCCGGAGAAGTGTTATCAGAATAACTTTTAGAAAGGAAATCAAATTTATTGAGTGCATTGTACAATTCCCCAGGGTCAAGCGGTTTTAACAAATAATCTATGCTGTTTACCTTGAAGGCTCGGATAGCATACTGGTCGTAGGAAGTGGTAAAAATGACCGGACATTTCACTTGCACCATGTCAAAAATATCGAAGCAAAGACCATCTGCCAACTGGATATCCATAAAGATGAGATCAGGGCTACCACTTTCTTCCAACCATTCAATTGTCCGTTGGATAGTATCTAATTTTGCCAGCACTTTGATTTGATGCGAAGAATTTACTAACAATTTTTCAAGTCTGTTAGCTGCAATTTGTTCGTCTTCTATAATTAGTACATTCATGGCTTCACAGTTAAGATGGGTATTTTTACAATAAATTTTCCATCACGCTCCTCAACCGACATGGGATTTTCTGTAAGGTAATTATACCTCATTTTTATATTTTCCAACCCGATGCCTGTTCCGGGTTCTGTGCCCTTCTTTTTATTCAATTGATTCTGAATGATTAAGTAATTATCCTCCCGTCTTAATTCTATTGTTAACGGATTGGCCTCCGATACTATATTGTGTTTAATGGCATTTTCCAGTAAAATTTGAAGAGCCAACGGTAAAATATATCCATCATCTGTTTTTTTTATTTTAATCTCAACGTTCAGATTTTTTCCAAACCGAATCTTTTGTAAAAAAATATACGATTCCAAAAATTCCAGTTCCTCCCGCAAGCTGGCAATTTCCATATTCCGGGAATCAAGTACATATCGATATACCTGGCTCAATTGTCGAATATATTTTACAGCAAGTTCCTGATTTTCATACACCAATTCAGATAACGCATTCAGGCTATTGAATAAAAAATGTGGATTTACCTGGTTTTTGAGCGATTCGTATTGCGTGGAAATTTTCTCTTTTTCAAGACGCTCTGCCCTTACAGCTTCCTGTTTCCAGTTTTTTAAAAAATCTACTCCAGTAAAAAAAGCAGAGATAGCTATAGCAATAAAAGCAGGCAATTTCGCTTGCTGCATTGTTTGAGATAGTGTAAGCCATTGCTCTCCATCAAACAACGTGTAGGCAAAAACATAAAAAAGTAATGCCGACACGATAAATGAAAAGGCAGTAAGCGATATAAAATGGAGAAGGAATTTCTTACCTGGATTTTCAAGCCAGGAGTATTTGTTCTCGACTTTGACCAGAATAAAGGTACATCCGTAGCCTAATACATAAGTGTATAAAACCGATAAAACAATGTTTTTCCAGTAGCCGACAATTCCCTCAAAACTAAAAAAGCAATTAGGGCAAAGTCCAAAGGCAATTATTAATCCCATAAGGGTTATCACTCCAAATTCTTTTAATCGCCTACTTCGATATGGACTTTGCATGTAAATATTTTTTCTTTTAACTAACTTATGATGGTTGACAAATGAACATCTTCATTTAATTCGCCTGGCATTCTTTCACAAACATTTCAGCCATTTCCTTACCCCAAACAGGATCAAGTTTGCTTTTTGGTTTTTGATCATCAAACATCTTTACTCCCCTGGAAATGATACTACAAGACTCTGTTATGTCATTTCCAAAAAACTGATCGGTCCCCATTTGCATTCGACCCAATAGCACAGTTGCCCTTGGATTATTAGGATTCATCCCAGCTGCTTTACCAAACTCCTGCATAGCTCTTCCACTATATTCCGGTCCTCTTGTTGGTGGATCGACAACCACTTTCATCATATAAATATATCCTTGTAAAGTAACAATTTCATCATTATTTGGAGATAGTTGCCCGGCATGGTCCAACAAAACCTGAGCTTTATCTAAATACTCATCAATTGCAACAAGGTCTTGCGTCTGATGTGATGTCCAGATGTTTCCAAGACAGGCATAGTAATATGGCAACCATTCCGTTTTTTCGGCTGCCCCTATGCGTTCAAATGTAGCGGCCGCATCCAAATAACTTTCAAGACTATTGGATTGGTAAAGTTTTTCAATAGCCATGCTCATGGCGGATTCGTACTTGTCTGCTAACGAAAATGTAGTATTTAAACAAGTGACTAAGAGCAATAGGAGTACATTTTTCATTGTTTTTAAATTTAAAGTTTGATCAAATGATTTATAGATTATTTAGTTGATTTGCGTTTTTATCTTTTGAAATAGTGATAAAAAAGCCTATAAAAAGAAAACGTTTAGCTTGTGGTTGTATAGGAATAGACTCATAAACACCATTTTCGTTTGGTTCAGCATTGAATTGATATCCAAAGACATTATTAAATCCAAAGACATTGGAAACAGCCGCATGAAATATCAAATTTGGTTTTAACAGGTAGCTGTAATTCACGCTCAGATCATTATAATTTTTTGTCATCATGCTGTTGAATTTGCCAGTATTTGGGTCAGTATATGGCCTTCCAGAAGCAAAAGAAAAGGTACCGCCAATTTGTGATTTTATACCTGGTATAAAATGCTTGTACACAATAGAGAGATTATGAGATGAGGCATAGTATGGCATAACCTGGTATGGATAAATGTCATATTTCCGTTTCGTATCCAGATAGGAATAGGATATCCAGTAATCAACATAATTGATTGTTTTTGAGTCCCTCCAAAAAAGCTCAAATCCTTTGGCATCCCCATACCCGGAATTGGAAAATTGAGTTCTATTTTCTGAATCAAGTTCACTTGTGGTGAGCTGATCATAATTTTTATAATAAATTTCCGATCTGAATATCCTTCCTTCTTTTACAAATTGGTAATTCAAAATATAATGTGTGGCCAATTCTGATTTCAACTGAGTAGACCACTTCAGGTATTCCTTTACAGGCAACTGAGAAAACTTTCCATAAGCCATGGAAAACTGACTATTTTGATCCAGTTTATATGCTAATGAGGCCCGAGGGGTAAGGTTATGTGCATTAATAAATTCATTACTTTCATATCGGGCTCCAATTCTTGCGACTAGCTTATTGGAGAAATAGACATTGGCTTCAGCAAACGGGCTTATCAAATCGTTACTGTATTTCAATTGTTGAACAGGCTTATTTTCCAAATCAAAAATTAATTCTTCATATTGATCAAAAATCAATTCCCCGCCATATTTCAATTGAATATGCTCCGAGACATCCTGATCAAAAACCAATTTTGTATGGATCGTATTTAATTTTGAATCCAACTTAAAATTATCCCCCTCAATTCGATTTACATTGCCTGAATAGGACATTCCTCCCTGGATGGAAATTCTTGATCCAAGCGAATTGTTGAAGGCCACATTGCTATATGTATTTTTGATTACTATATCATTTCTGCCATATTCATTTATATTGCCAGGAAGAGGTTGATCAAGGATCATGGTAGATTGATCATAGTTTGAATAAGCTTGAATATTCCCTCCTCCATCAAATTTATGTTTGAAATGAAGTGTAGTATTTAAAGAATTCGGTGCACGTTCCCATTCGTATTCCTGAGGTATGAGGACAAAAGTAGGAGTCAGGTCAGTATACTGAATTTGCCCGTAAAGCGAGGTGTTGTTTTTTTTCATTGTTTGACTGATGTCTGCTCCTACGGTCATGATGGAAATATCAGTTTGCGATCTGGCCGGAATATCGTATGTATTTAATTGTAATACAGAAGAAAGTGCCTGACCATATTCAGCTGAATACCCACCGGTACTAAAAAATGCTCCTTTAAAAAGAAAAGGTGAAAAACGAAATCTCGAAGGGATGTTATTGGGTGTAAGACCATAAGGTTCCGCCACCAAAAGTCCATTGATAAAAGTTTTTGCTTCATGGCCAGCACCACCACGCACAAATAATCTGCCTTCCTCACCAACTGTTTGCGTTCCAGGAAGCGTATTCATTACACCCGTGATATCAGCTGTAGCTCCAGCAGTTGTCACAATATCGAAGGTTTTAAGAACTACTGATTTTTTCTTGTCACTAGCCTCAAAAGCACCTGCGCTAATGGTTACACCATCAATTTTGTTGATTTCTTCTTGCAGAACTATTGTTAAATCTATTTTATTTTGGGATATCTCAAGTAGAGCTTCATAGGTTTTATAACCAATAAAAGATGCTACGATGGTTTGTTGTCCCGACTCTTCAGTCTTAAAAGCAAATTTTCCATTAAGATCTGAAGATGCCCCGTCATAAGTGTCTTTTAGATAAATATTTACTCCAAACATAGGCGAGCCAAATTCATCCTTTATCATTCCCGTGATCATATTCTGACTTAGAATAGGTTGATATATTGATGATAGGAGAATAAAGAGATGAACAAATTTCATTGCTTATGATTTTTATTCAAATGTTAAGGTTTTAGCTCAATTAGGGTAATTTACTTTGCTGAGTTGCCATAAAACATGGATGAATTGATACATTCACAGAGCTATCTGGATAGAATGTGTTTTAAACCTTGTTGATTTTTTATTAATTTAGCGCCTTGATTACAATAAAATAGAAGAATCTGTTATCTTAGAAAGTTATTTTTAATCCGTAGTTTTTTGATTTACATGAAAAAAACAATACTTATTCTTACCGGATTGCTTTTCTGTGCAGAAATAGTATTTGGTCAGGGCCCTAACACCAGAAATAGAAACCTGATATTATCAGTTGGTAGTGGAACTACTCATTATTATGGTGATTTAGCCAAAGATGGAGACAATTCCAATATAGCTCCAAATCTTGCTATTGGAGCTCGATATAATTATTACAGATGGTTTTCGGTTGGAGCAGAGGTTACTTGGTTTATGTTACATGGTAACGACAATACTGACCCAGGAAAAGAAATACGCAATTTATCTTTTCAATCCCACAATTTTGAAGTTAGCGGTTTATTCTATGCCAGTCTTTTTGAGGAAGACCGAAGATTTTACATGAGGCCATTTGCAAATCCATACATATATGGAGGTGTTGGTTTAGTAAGTTATAACCCAAAAGCAAGTCTCGATGGAACAAACTATAATCTACGAAAATTAAACACTTCAGGAGTAAGTTATAGCGGAATTACTGCTTCATTCCCTATTGGTGCTGGGGTAAAATTCAGAATTAATCCATTTTTTAACGTTGTCGTGGATGGCGGTTATCGATTTGTGTTGACAGATTATCTGGATGATGTTGGAAGTGGAATATATCCAGACCCTACTTCCTTTGGATCAAATGATGTTGCAAGAAAACTTTCTGACCGAACTTGGGAAACTCTACCTGCCGGTACACCTACCTGGGCAGAACAAGGAAAAAATTTCCGGGGAGATCCAAAGGACAAAGACGGCTATTTTATATTTAATATAA
>JAHEMV010000368.1 GCA_024643455.1 Cytophagales bacterium | reverse complement strand
CTATTTAATTTGTTTTGGCGCTGATGAAAAAGTATATTTTCGTCATTGAATTGCTTAGACTTATTTTCGAGTGATTCCTTATAGATTATAAGGTCTGAATGTAGTTCCTGAAGCTTTTTACTTTGCGCTTCAAGATCAATTTTAAGTTTTTCAGAAATAGGAACTAAGGCTGTTGTTTCCTGAGAAAGGGTATTGATGGTTTCAATTATATCTTCTTTTCTTATCGTATTACTGCTTAATAACCCGGCCATTTGCTCCTGTTTAGTTTCAAATGTGACCAACTCTTGCATCAGCAGATTAATTTCTTTTTGAAGTAAATCAATAGGTATTTTTCTTGTTTGAGCCTTTAGTTTCTCAAGTTCATGTTGCTTTTGCTTATGGTTATCCTCAATTTCCTCAAGTTTTGATTGCAGTTTTTTTACTGTTTGCTGAAGTTTTTCTAAGTTTTTAGCTCTACCAATGCGCTTACCTTCAAACAGGCCAACTGATCCTCCTGAAATGGAATATTTACGCTTTGTTATTTTGCCATTTTGAGTGATAAAAACAGATTCTGAGTCGACAGGTAAATTTGTTTCAGGACCATTTACAATATATACATCGTCTAAAATGTGCGCTACCAGATGCCTGTATTTGTTTTCGTACTCAACTATTTCCGTAGCTGGAATGGCGTTATTAAATATTTTTGGATCGCGTGAATGATAAGCGTCAAACTTATTTAAAATGAAAAAATTGGCTTTACCTTTTGCAGCATCACTTAATAAATTAATTGCCATAAATGCCTCATCTTCAGAATTTACTATATAATAATTCATTAAAGGCTCTAAGTAATTCTCAATGGTTACCCGGTATTTTTCATCACAACTGATGATGTCCGAGAGTAGCGGGGCATTCTTATTCCAACTGACTTTTTTCTTTAAAAATTTGATCGCCTCCGGGAATCCTTCCAGGTTATCAACGAGTGATTTTGTCAGATTATATTCATTTTGATGTGCGTCAAGTTTTCTGGCTGTCTGTTGTTTTTCTTCTCGAATTACTTCAATTGTCTTTTCAGTGGATTCTATCGTTTTTTGAAGTTGTTCTTCAGCTCTTTCCAAAGCCTGAAATTCCTTTTCCTTTAGTTGAAGACTTTCATTGAGCAACTTAAGCTTGTTTTCGAATTGAGCTAGATTAGCTGACTTTTCAGAAGTATCGGAGGTTGTTTTTTCTAATTCAGCTTTGTACGAATTAAGTTGAATTTCCTTTATTTCAAGCTCCTTAGTAATAGTATAAAGCTCATCCTTTTGATTGCTATAATCTTTTTCGAGGTTTGTGTGTTCAGTATCTAGACCTTGCGTTTTAATTTTTTGCTCTTCAAACTCACTTCTTAATGTATTAATTATCAGTTCATTTTCCTGGAGCATTTTTGCTGCAGATTCACTTTCCTGTTGCAGACTTTGAATGGAAAAGGAGGCCCTTTCGAGGCTTTGTTTGTCTTGTGATAGTTGTTCTTTTAGGGTTTCACTTTTGTCATTTAGAAAGCGCAGGCGCTCGTGTTTTATTTTCTTCTCATTCTCATAGTTACGTGTTTTTGCGACATGTTCGTTGAGTGTTTTTTGCCTGCTTGATAGTAATTTTTCTTTTTGAATAAGTTCGGCCTTTGCTTTTTCTATTTCAGCATCTGCTTCTGCAATTTGTTTGTTAAGGCTAATTTTCAGGTCATTTTCTGCTTGGAATTGGATATTCAATTGTTCCAGAGAAGCCTGCTGTTGAGCTACATTCTTTCTTGCAAGCTCAATACTGTAAATTTTATAATCTTCTTTAATGGAAAAATAACGTTTTGCCTGTCTTGCCTGACGTTCAAGAGCACGCATATTTTTTTCAATTTCGAATAACAGGTCCTCCACTCGCGCCAAATCGTCATCCGTATCTTTTAGCTTTTTAAGTGTTTCTTTTTTTCTGATTTTAAACTTAGAAATTCCTGCAGCCTCCTCGAATAGATGCCTTCTGGAGTTTTCTTTGTCATTGAGAATGTCATCGACCATGCCCAATTCAATAATTGCATAACTATTCGAAGCAATCCCAGTATCCAGAAATAAATTGGTAATATCTTTTAATCGGCAATTGATGCCATTGAGCAAATATTCACTTTCCCCTGAACGATAAAATCTTCGGGTGATGGTCACATCGTTATACTCAACAGGGAGTAAGTTTTTAGTATTGCTGAAACTGAGTGAAACTTCGGCAAGTTGAGTAGCTTTACGCGTTTTAGTACCGTTGAATACAATATTTTCCAGTTTTTCAGACCTAAGGGCACTGATTTTTTGTTCTCCAAGAACCCAACGTATCGCATCGACGATATTTGATTTCCCACAGCCATTTGGCCCGACAATTCCAGTGATTCCTTCGCCAAAGTTGATGAGGACCTTATCACCAAAACTTTTAAATCCTTTTATTTCCAGTTTTGTCAGTTGCATTCAGAAGTATCAAATATTGAAAGTCAGCAAAGTTAAAATTTATTTTTATATTTGAGACATGGACAATTTAGAGAATTATCTATACCTGATATTTGCGGTTATTTATATAATAAGCAGGATAATTAAGGCCAGAGAAAAGCAGAAGAAAGCGGCTAATGTTCCTACCCAAAGCCAACAAAGGCAATCACAAACTACACAAAGTCAAGCAGCTCCAAAAAAAGCTTTTTCTTTCGAAGATATTCTTAAGGAATTTGAAAAGAATTTAGGAGGAGAGGAATTTGCTGAAGAAAGGCCAGAACCAATAATAGAAAGAAGACAAGAACCGATCAAACCCAAGATTGTACCTAAAGTTGAACGGAAACAAAATGTGTATGAGAGTTACGAAGGTATGACCTATGAAACTCAATCATCATTAGATCAGAAAGAACCAGAGCCGTCTATATTTTCCAGAAATGAGAATTTTGCACTTAGCCAAAATATTACCAGTGATTATATAAAAATGCTGCAAGATCCTGATGGGGTAAGAAATGCTATTGTAATAAGTGAAATAATCAATAGAAAATATTTTTAGTAATTCAATCACCCAAATTTTTATTGGCAAAAAGTAGGCTTAAAAATATATTCTGTATAAATTCGCGTTCGAAAAAAATAAGACATTGATTAGCAGACTTTCATATCGTATTATTTTAGAACTTTTCTGGCATAGGCCCAGCCTGGGCTAGCATTTTTATAATTGCCTACGTGGCAATTCCTGAGTAATCAGATCAAACATATCGAGTTTTCAATTTTACCAATTATTATTTATAAAAGATGGAATTTCAAGTTCTGGTAGCAACCAGTGATCATCATAAATATGCAGAAGAAATTTGTGAGTTGATGGAATTGTCGGCTAAGGCGCGAGGTACGGGTATTGCTAAAAGATCGCCTGATTATATCAAAAATAAGATGACAGAAGGCAAAGCCATTATTGCAATCAATGAAATGGGAGTATTTGGCGGTTTTTGCTATATCGAATCGTGGGGAGAAAAGTTTGCTGCAAACTCAGGATTAATCGTCGCAGAAGAATTTAGAAAAATGGGATTGGCTATGCGGGTAAAAAGGAAAGCTTTTGAGCTCTCAAGACAGAAATTTCCCAACGCGAAATTGTTTGGTCTTACCACTAGCCTGGCGGTAATGAAAATCAACTCAGAACTGGGTTATCGACCTGTAACCTTTTCTGAACTTACCGACGATGAACATTTCTGGAAAGGTTGTCAGAGTTGTGTAAATTACGATATCTTAACCAGGACCAACCGAAAACATTGTTTGTGTACAGGAATGCTTTATGATCCTGTTGAAAAATACAAGCACAATAGAAAGACCTTTAAAGAATATAAAGGCAACTATGCCAAATGGCTTAAAGAAAAAAGAGATTTATTATTAGAAAAGTTCAAAAAAGTAAATGTGTTATTTAACATTTTTTAATCATGAGTAAAAAGAAAGTTGTTCTTGCCTATAGTGGTGGATTAGATACTTCGTATTGCGTAAAATATTTGACAGAAGATAAAGGCTATGAAGTTCATTCTGTTCTGGTCGATACCGGGGGATTTTCTTCTGAGGAATTAATAAACGTAGAAAAACGAGCTTATGCCATGGGTGTGAAAAAGCATGAAAACATTTATGCTACCCATGATTTTTATCAAAATTGTATCCGTTATATGATATTTGGCAATACACTGAGAAACAATACATATCCACTTTCAGTGAGTGCTGAACGAGTTTTTCAGGCAAAATCCATAGCTGAATACGCAAAGAAAATCAACGCAGATGCTGTGGCACATGGCAGTACCGGAGCGGGGAACGACCAGGTTCGGTTTGATATGATTTTTCACATTATGATTCCTAATGTTGAAATCATTACACCTATACGTGATTTGAAACTTTCAAGAGAAGCAGAAATAGAATACCTGAAGAGTAAAGGTGTTGAGATGGATTGGTCAAAAACAAAATATTCAATTAATCAAGGTATTTGGGGGACTTCTGTAGGTGGAAAAGAAACCTTGACTTCAGACCAATATTTGCCCAATGAAGCTTTCCCAAAACAATGCACCAAAAATGAAGCACAACTAATTAGGCTTAAATTTAACAAAGGTGAGCTTATCGGCTTAAATGACGAATCCTTTAAAAATCCCGTCGATGCCATTCAAAAATTAAATGCCATTGCTTCAGCATATGCTATAGGTCGTGATATTCATGTTGGTGATACTATCATTGGGATTAAAGGCAGGGTTGGTTTTGAAGCTGCTGCGCCGCTAATTATCATAAAAGCCCATCATTTATTAGAAAAGCATGTTTTAACTAAGTGGCAACAATATTGGAAAGAGCAACTCGGAAACTGGTATGGAATGTTGGTGCATGAAGGACAATTTCTTGAGCCGGTGTTGCGAAATGTTGAGAAGTTTTTGGAAGATACACAAGACCATGTTACTGGAGAAGTAATTGTAAAACTAGAACCATATCGATTTATTCTTCAGGGCATTAAATCAACCTATGATCTAATGTCTTCTGAATTTGGATCCTATGGCGAAATGAATAAAGGATATACCGGTGAAGATGTAAAAGGCTTTTCAAAGATGCTTTCTAACCAGGTAATGATATATAATAAAGTTAAAGAAAAAAATGAGCAAGGTTAACGTTGGCATTATTGGAGGTGCAGGATATACCGGAGGTGAGCTTATTAGAATTTTACTCTACCATCCGGATGTAGCACTCACCTTTGTTCATAGTGCCAGCAATGGTGGAAATCCGTTTTATAAGGTGCATACCGATCTATTAGGAGAAACTGATATGAAGTTTACCGATCAGTTCGACGATAGTAAAATCGACGTGCTTTTTTTATGTTCTGGTCATGGGCAATCAAAGCTTTTCCTGGATGAAAATATAGTCAGAGAGGAAGTAAAAATCATTGATCTAAGCCAAGACTTTAGAATAAATGATGTAAACCACACAAGACCATTCACATATGGTTTGGTTGAAGCTGAATATGAAGCGATAAAAAAAGCCAAAAACATTGCAAATCCAGGTTGTTTTGCCACCTGTATTCAGCTTGGACTTATTCCATTGGGAAAGGATGGAAAATTAAATTCGGATATTCATATCAGCGCCATTACCGGTTCAACAGGAG
>JAHEMV010000019.1:9112-21751 GCA_024643455.1 Cytophagales bacterium | reverse complement strand
GGTCACCAGTGAAAAACAAAAGAAGAAATTACTCGAAGTCCCAAAAAGTTTGGACGAATTCCGATTGGTACAAAGTTTTGAAAATCAAGAAAAAGATGTAATCCTCGTTTTTGAAGAATTAGAGATTCCCACCACATTTCATTCTGGTGAAACTAATCAGGCGATGCCCTGGAAGATTAAAGGCCACGATGAAAAGTTTTATTTTGGAGGTGATTTATTGCTTTACTGTTTCACAGAGAGTGGGATACTAAAGTGGGAAAAAACAATACAAAAATCTCAATATAGCCAGGGTAACAGTCTGAGCTTATCCTACATCCCGCAAGTTGATGAAAATGAATTACAGATGATTCTTTATGAAAGTGCCAAGGATGGTAATTTTTATATTTTGAAAATCAACACCATTGATGGATCACTTACAAGTAAAACTAACCTGCTCCCAGATCAGAAAGCCGAATTTACCAAAAAATATTCCTGTTGGCTCAATGGCAACTCAGTGATCATTTGTGGTATTTCACCAACAAATTCCAATAAAAGGACGCTTATGCTGGTAGAGTTTTAGTCGAAAAAAGCACTAAATTTCCATCCGCCATAAAGGCATTGTCATACACCTTGGTCCGCCTAAACCACGTGATAATTCAGAGGAACTTGTTTCTAACACATCTACGCCGGCTTCGCGAAGTGCCCGGTTGGTGAATTTATTTCTATTATACGATATTACACGTCTTGGGCTAAGTGCAAAAACATTGGCGCCATCATACCATTGTTCTCGGGATGAAAAATCCGGGTTTCCATCACCAGTCTCGACAACTTCCAAATAGGGAATTTCCTTTTTTAGCACTGAAATAATGGATTCATTTACACATTCTTTACTGAGTATAGCGTTTCCCTTTTCATCAATATTTTCTTTTCGATATACACAGGTTTGCAAAATCGAACTCATCGCATCGGGATAGGTGACGATTAGGTTTTCATCAATAATCGTAAAAACGGTGTCCAGATGCATAAAATTTCGTTTGGAAGGAAGCTCAACCTGGTAAACTCGTTCTACATCAGAATTTTTCAGAATCTGACTGGCCACCAATTCAATCGCTTTTTCATCCGTTCGTTCAGAACACCCAATAGCGAGTGCTTTGGCAGAAAGCACAATAACATCTCCCCCTTCGATTGTTGGGGTTTCTATGTCATTGGTTCCAGCTGGATAAATAGGATTATAAATTGATTTGAAGTCAGGATGATTTTCAAAAATCAATTGAAGCAACCTGGACTCTCCCTGCCTTCCAGAAAACTTCATATGGCTACAAATGACACCATCCTGAACAACTGCCGCAGGATCGCGCATAAAGTAAAAGTTTGGACTAGGATTGATTACATACGCCTCATGGTCAAGTTGACTTATAAATTCGCCTTTCATTTTGCGTTTCAGTTCTTTTATTTTTATTCCTGCAATGAGCATGGAGGCACATTCCGCTGTGGAATATCGCGCGAGCAAATCTTCAGTAAAGCTTCTGGAATCTATCGATTTTAAAAGACTCGAAAATAACTGTTGTTTAAGCTCCTTTTTTTGCAGCACTTCAATAAGCAAATCACGTAACCTATAGACCTCTGCCCCAACGGCATTTCTGATCAGGCTAGTAAATTCATCATGCTCGCGTTGCATGCCTTCAAGATAAGGGACATCCTCGAAAAGCAATTCACTAGTGTTAGCAGGAGTCAGTCGCTCGATTTCTCTTCCAGGCCGGTGCGTAATCACCGCCTTCAATCTTCCAAATTCTGAATTTAAATTTAGCTTCATACTATCTTCCGTTCAACGATACGTATTAATTCCATAAGGTATTGTTCATCAATCTCTGAAAAATCATTCAGTCTATCACTATCCAAATCAAGAATTAAACTAACTTCCTCGTGTTTGTATACCGGAAGTACAATTTCTGATTTGGATTGTGAGCTACAGGCGATATGTCCGGGAAACTGGTCGACATCTGGCACGATAATACTCCTTTTTTCCATCCAGGCAGTCCCACATACTCCTTTCCCTTTCTTAATTCTGGTACATGCAACAGGCCCCTGAAACGGTCCTAAAACGAGTTCGTCTTCTTTAACGATATAAAAACCGATCCATAAAAACCCGAATGATTCTTTGAGTGCAGCAGCGATGTTGGCCAGGTTGGCAACAAGGTCGTTTTCATTGCAAACCAATGCTTCAATCTGAGGAATTAGCTCCTTGTACGTTTGTTCCCTAGAGAGTCCGGGTGTTAGTTTTAAATCTTCTGCCACGTTATAGTTGAATAATTAAATTGAAGCTAAAATTGTGATCGTTTCAAAATTAGCACTTTTACAGATTAAATATTTGGGATAATTTTTTTGTTACACTTATATTTTGAATTGATAAAGGAGAAAAAAATTTTGATGCATGGCTAGATCATCAAAATATTGACATGTTTTAGAATAAAATATGTGTTTCAGATCTTTCCTTTTCTATAAAATACATATCGACATTGCCTTTATTTTTAGCGGCGATCTTTCCGCGATACTGGCAGGTATAATTATCATTGATTAATGTGTATGTAGCAGCTGAAACATTAACCTTTCCGGGTTCTCCTTTTGATTCCATTCTGCTGGCAATATTTACTGTATCACCCCAGATGTCATAAGCATATTTTTTGTTTCCTACTACTCCTGCTACTACCGGGCCGGTGTGAATGCCCACGCGTAATTCCCAGGGTTGTTTACCGACTTTAATTCGTTGGGTATTTTTTGCTTCCATATATTCCTGCATAGCCAATCCAGCCTGAACCGTTCTACATGGGTGTGAATTGTCAGGTGTAGGTACACCTCCAGCACACATATAGGCATCACCAATGGTTTTTATTTTTTCAAGGTGATATTTTTCTACAATATCATCAAAGGCATTAAAATATGAATTCAGTTCGGCAATCAGTTCATGTGGTTTCAAACCTTCAGCGATCTTTGTGAAACCCACAAAATCTGAAAAAAGAACGGTTACACTTTCATAATATCTTGGAGTGGCATAGCCATCCTGTTGAAGCTCTTTTGCCGTCTCTTCCGGGAGTATGTTGAGCAGGAGGCTTTCTATTTGTGCATTCTGCTTATCTAAAATTTTATTAATTTTTACCTTATTTCGATAATTTCGATAGAGGATAAAGACAATAATGACAACAAAACCAAGACTACCCAGTGATGCATTCTTTATGACCTTTTGCCGTTTGGTCTTCAATTGTTCTATCTCGGATTGCTGCTCAAGGATTTCGATCTCATTCTGTTTTTTGTCTAACTGATATGTGAATTGAAGATTTTTAATTTTATCATCAGTTTCACTATTATATATCAATTTTTCAGTTTCTCTCAATAAGGTTTGAAACTGATAAGCCTTTTGATAATCTGATAATCCTGCATAGATATTAGAAAGGCCTTCATATGCGCCCCTTAATTCATTATTAGATTCGATATCTTCAGCAATGGTTTTTGCCCTTTCGAAATGATTAATTGATTGCTTTATTGTGCCTTGTTTCTGATAGGTTGTAGCAAGGCCTAAATAAATTTGAGCCATTTCCAATTTACCATTTATGTTTTCAGCTTTTTTAAGTGCTTCTTCCTGGTAGGTGATCGCAGATTGAAAATCTCCCTTTTCAGCAAATACTTTTCCAATATTATTCAAAGTTGGTGCTTCATCTAATGTATTTTTGTTTACCTCAAGGGACTTTTCAAAGTATAATAATGCAGTATCATAAGCCTCCTTTTGAAGATAATAATCGCCTATATTGAATGCACTAATTCCTATGGCTTCATAATAATTGATAGTTTCACTTATAATAAATGCTCGAAAGTAATATGGGATGGCTTTATCAATAGTTTCCGGGATAAAAGAATAGACTGAGCCAATATTTAAAAGACAAGTAGCTATTCTTATGCTATCACCTTTTATTTCAGCCATTGACAATGCCCTTAGAAAATATTCAATTGCTTTTGCATTGTCTCCCATGAAGGAATAAGTTGCGCCTAAGTTACTCATAAGATTTGCAGCTCCTACTTCATCTTTCATTGATTCCATAATGGCTAAAGAATTTTCCCAATTAATGGATGCTTCTACATAATTTCCTAGCATATAATAATCCAATCCGATGTTTTTTGACGCATAGGCAAGACCTTTTGTATAATCTAGGTTTTCAGCAAATTTTTTAGCCTGGATCCCATATTCCAAAGCTTCATCAGGGTTTGATCTGTATAATTTATCTGCCAGTTCAATTAACATGTTTACCTTGATTGTATCCTCCTTTTGAGTTAATAGGATAGATTTAAGGCTATCAACCGTTGAGTCTTGTGCTTGGCTATAAAACGAAAAGCAAATTAAAGCGAGACACTGTGATAATAATAGGCGTATCATTCTGTTTGATTGGCATAGAGTCATTTCTAATTTACGAATTTTTTTTTAAAGATATTCTCAGGAAGTATATATAAAAAGAGGGACTGGATCGTCCCTCTTTCTGAATTAAATAAATCATTTTACTTGACTTAAGTTAGCTTACTCTTTTTGAAAATGGAATTCCTCTTTAGTTTTTCCATCATTGATCTGTAAAATGTAAATACCAGACGCCAACCATGATAATTCTACCTCAAATTTGTCTAGTATTATTGTTAAGTTATCATTGAACAGAATATTTCCTGTCAAACTATTTACAATAACTACATCAATATTTGTAACATTTTCATCTTCGTGAACAATCGTAAGTATATTTATTACTGGATTGGGATAGATTGTAATTTCCCCTTGAATCAAGATGGATTCGCTATTCATAGTTGAAAACATTTCCAACTCATCGGGATAAGTTCCCCAAGTTGGCTGTAGCACATTATTTTCCCCCCTAGTGTAAATTTCATGAACGCCTGTACCATCGACATTCATAACATATAGATCAACGTCACCATCAAAATTTATAAAAGCGATTTTTTGGCCATCTGGTGAATAGGTTGGATCATCTACACTCAACAATGAGGGATGCTGATAAATTAGAGAAGGTAAATCATTTCCATCAATATCTATAGTTTCAATTGCAATACCACTGGTGCCACTTTGAGGTGCTCTGGCATATAGTATTCTATTTCCATCAGGAGATACTTCAATAGATCTATGGAAAATTGTTGCATTTGTAATCTGTGTAACAACTTTCGTATTTACATTTACTTTATAAATATCATTAAGCCCTGTATTATTTACATTTTTGAAAATAGTAAAATAAATCTCATTGCCATCTATAGAATATGTTGGCCATAATTTTGATCCAGTATTTGAAGATGTTAATGTTTCTGGATCAGTGCCATCAAGATTCATTTCAGTAATCTGATTACCTTGTACAAATGTAATTTTATTTCCGTCCGGTGAAAATTCAGGAAATTGACTGTAGTTATCTGTGGTCAATTGTGCTAAGTCGGATCCATCAATATTTATTTTAAAGATGTTAGAATTATAAGTTTCACCAGAAGCTTCAATACTGAAAACGATTTCATTTCCGTCTGGTGAGAAATTTGGATCTCTCACAAAATCAGTCCCTTCAAAAAGAATAATAGGATTTGTGCCATCTGAATTTATGACTACTAATTCTGTATTGCCGTCATCGTTAAAAGGTGCAATAGCAATTTTTCCGTTTATCTGATCCGGTAAGTAAATTGGCAAATAGACCTCTATATCTTGTGCTGATAAAAGTTCACTCGCAAATATTTCATATTCACCAGTCGAAAGATCTACTTTATAAACATTAGGATTATAATTAAATGCCACATAGGCATAATTACCTGCAACCACGATACCAGTTACGTTATATTCTTCAGATCCAAACGTAGCAATTAAAGTTTCAACCTGGCCTTCCTTGAAAGCCCATATCTTTCTTGCTTGACATACGTAATAAGTCCCATTGTAATAATCAACAGCACTTAACCATCCTTCAAGGTTAGAAAGATCCCTTAAAATAGATACTTCATAAGATTCTAAATTGACGTCAATCAATTTATTCTGTCCATCATCAGACACGATTAGGTGATTACCATTAACTACACCATCTAAATTTTGCAAGATGAAATCAGGTGTATTCAGAATATTAACCGTATTTAGATAGCCACCTTGTGAATTGATAAAATAGATCTTATCGTCACGATTATCCAATAATGCGATATCTGAGTTTGGAATTACAACAAATCCAAGATATTGACCTGAGTTTAGGTTATCTGAAACCTCAACAGGGAGTGTAATAGATCCTAAAGGTTGCCCCTGTCTATCATATTTCTCAATTTCAAAATCAGAGGTTAAAACATATATAATATCATTGTATATCTCAACGTTTTCGTTTGATGAATTGATTAATAATGTTGAACTACCGTCAGCATTAACCAGTCTCACTCCCTCAGTTGTACTGACAAGAAATTTTAAATCTTCATAATCTGAGACGGTCAATGTTGCATTTTGAATGTTTGCACTAGGAAGCGTATAATTGGAGGGGTAATTAAGTGCAGTGCTTGCTATTATTTCATAATGTCCGATACCATTATAATCAGTAGGCTCATATTCAATATTTGAAAAAATAATTTCGGACGTTTCATTATATGCTCTCCCTGAAACAGATGTACTGAATTTAGGCAAAGGATCTCCATTAATGATCCATTTATCATCTGCGGTAGCTTGTAGTTCAGCAAGTTCGATCCATAAATTGCCTGCTTCATAGGTTATATTAAGATTATTTGCTATTATATCAATAAAAGCTCCTGGCATTATGTTGTGTGGTTCATCTTCAGGCGTAACATCCAAGCCACTGATTAAATTAATTGAATAGATTGATGAAATTGAATAATCTTCATCGTCAGTTACCATAACCAGATTTGAGAATTCATCGGTATCACTGTCTCCATTAACCAATCCACCTTCATTGACTAAGAACCTACCTACGTTCGATAAGGCCTCATCATTATTGATAAACAATTCAGCATTTACAAGAAACCTTCCTACATTTGAAATAGTAGAAATACCATCATTTTCATCATAGGAATCAATAATATTTGCATATATATCTATAATAGGGGTTCCATTCACGAGAAATCTTCCATGGTTTGAAATGGATAAATCTGTTGCCATCCATGCTTCATTTACCAGAAAACGTCCAACATTTTCTAATATATTTGCATCGGTAGCCAACCCGATGTAACCTTCACTATGGAATGTGGCGAGATGTGCTTCATTTAATATATTTCGTAGTACTCTAGATTCACCTTCACCAAAATTACCTTCGAAAAGATATTGAAATGAAATTCCTTCGATTTCCTCTGTCTCGATTAAGTCATTTACAATATGATCTCCATAAGTCATCGTCCAATCATTTGCTTTAATGGTGACTGGGAGTTTTTCGACTATTAAATCCCCTTTCTCAAATTCGTAATCATATTTCTTAAGCAAATCCGGAGAAAATGTGCCATCGAAATAAGGCTGGATGAAATATTTATATACGATACTCCTGCTCGTTGCAGATGTGGTAAAATCAAATAAAATAAGACCATCACTGGCAAGTTCTAATTCATTTAGGGTATTAAAATAATCTGGATCTTCTGGATCAAGTAATTCATCAGCTATATAAACAGAAGCTGTGAATGCTGGTAGTTCTTCCCAATATAATTTGGTTTTATCATCTGCTTTGATGGTAACAGTCACTTTTTTAAGTTCCGAGAAGTATGCGGTAGCCGAACCTCCATCAGGGCCCAACCCATCCTGTGTTATCGGATCTGTTGTTACTACAAGAGGTGGGTCCATGTCTTCACCAAAATATGATGTCAATATTTCTGCTGTTATTATCGATGAGCTAACGATTTCAAATGATATATCTTCTCCTGCAAACGTCACAAAAGAATTTTCTTTAATAAAATTTTTCCCTTCTATGGTAACTGTAAAATCAACACTTCCAATATCGTCTGGAGTAATATTATCAGGTAATACAAGGCGATCGATAAACGGCGCAGGGGCAGCAAAAGTCATCATGGCACTATCAACCTGAATAAATCCGGCTCCTGATAAATAATCGAAACCTAATTCATTCATATCGGCAGCTGTCCCAAATAATGCCTCATTAATATCGAAATCAACACCAAATCTTGTTTTTGCCTCCATTAATAAAGCAACTGCCCCACCCACATGAGGCGCAGCGGCTGAAGTACCAAAAAAATCAGTATACCCATCACCATCATCATCAATTCCTCCTAAATTAACTGTTGTACTAACACCATTGGGCCCAACAATATCCGGTTTTTGAAGAACTATCCCATTGACCATTGTCCCACCAATCGATGAAAATGATGCCACTCTTAAGTCATTTTCAAATATCGGAGCATTTTTATATAAAAGAGCGCCTACTGCAATGGCTTTGTCTGTATTTGGATGCCCTACAATAGTCGAAATCCCAGCCGAATATTTTTTTATCTTTACATTATTGCCACGGAAAACAATGTATTTGATGTCTAAATTGCTTGCATCACCCTCCATTCTTTTAATCCTAAAATAACCCCTGAGATCGCCATCTTTAACTGAAAAATTCAGTATTTCATAGGGGTCTTTACCAATATTGTTATCTTCTGCGGAAGCTAAAATATTTCCATTTTCATCTTCCAAGAAGAAATCTAGATCGTTCTCTGCCCCCTCGTTACCATCATTTAATAAATTACGCAATTAGTAAAAATTATTATTCCATTGAAAAACCACAGTATAAAAGCCTTCTCCAAAATCTACCATCTGTTTTGTATCCTCCAATCCCATTGTATTAAAATCATGATAGGAAGGATTACTTTTGGCAGGACTGAATACACCTGTATAAGAATGGCCTGCAAAATTTCCGGCCGCGGATACGTATTCCACTTCATTAGGTAAATTTTTTACCTGCAGGGCAATCATTCCATCAATAAAAAACGGTTCGGTAATATGGGTAACGTCATCAACAATTACATTACAACCATTTGTTGCCAGATCATTAATACCAATAGCCATACCCTCAGCGCTTTCAAAAGCAGTATGAAAGGCCAGTCCTGCTCCAGGGGCTACATCATGTACAATTTGCAACATAGCTCTGCCCTCATCAGATAGTGAAAAGAAGGTGCCTGCGATTCCAGGAAATTCTTTTCTTAGATCAACAGATATGGGGTGACCTTCCGGATTTCCTAAGCCGGGCAGATCACCATTTCTGATGTCAGATTCTGCCTGACTTTTGGTATTGTAGCTATCTGATAATACACCCACTTTAATTCCAGCGCCAGTTACTCCAAAGGAATTTCGACCATTGTCAGACTTTTGAGCTATGTCACCTAAAGACGTAGCCATCCCGCTTTTCAGAATTGCAGTATTAACTTGTTCCGCTTCTTTTATGATATCGGGCTTTTCTGCAAGTTTGTATAATTCATCGATGCGGATAAAAACAGTGAATAAAAGAGGGTTGTAAACTTGATCAATATACTCTGTTGTAATTCCTAAAGTAGTTAAAAAAGACCTAACTTCATCTTCTTTGCCATCAATTGCTGTAATTTCAATTAAAACTTTGGACCCATCACTTACCATAAAAATTTCATCAGAAGCGGCACTCCCTTTTAGCGCGAAAAATTCAACAAGCGATTCAAGATCTTTACTTAAAAGTGATTCGCTTCTCCCAGTTTGCGGATACTTTGTTTCAACAATTCCTGTGAAATCTGAAGGCAAGCCACATGCACCTAAATAATCTCCATGCCGTAAATGGGCATCTAGTGATTTTTGACTGACTTCTATTGTTTTCCCGTTGTGACAAATGGTGACTTTTTTATCAGTATCCAGCTCCTGTCCAAAAGCAATATCAACTGAAAAACAAAAAACAAAAAGGACTAAAATAAGGATGAATTGTTTCCTGAATCGAATAATGAAATGGGAAACATTGAAAAGAGGAAGGGTTTCCATGTTAGGTTGTTGTTTAGTTGGTTTATATTTCTATCACATAATTATTGGCAGAATTATGTGAATCGAAAACTTTTTTGGTAAACTTAAAATAGTGAAACTAATCGAGAATGTCAAGTATTATCTTCCTGATTTTCTGATAGTTACTATCATACAACCAGACCGTTAGGTTTTTTCAATGTTGGTACGGGGATTAAAAGTATTTTGGTACCTTGGTGAAGGTAAAAATTGTAATCAGAAATGAATTTTGATCAAATGACTGCAGTAAATAGATTTGTAAGAAAGTATTAAACCTTGCGTTTGAAATAGGTTAATGTATCCCCCATAATATTTTCTTTACCGTCAAACTCCGCATGCTTCAATTGAGGAGCGGGGATACCCTCTCCAAAACAAATCGGCGCCTGAAATACCCTTGCTTCGTCCCACAAATCCGCTTCGATAAAACTACTTAGTGTGGCTGCTCCGCCTTCTACGATTATTGATTGTACGGCTCTTTTATTGAGGTCAACTAATAAGTCATGGAGAAATGAAGCTTTTTTAAGTTGGATGAAAGACAACATTTCTCCATCAGTATGATCATGAAGGTTATAGCATAATGTCGGAATTTTCTGATCGAAAAGATTAAGTTTCCTGTCCAAGAGAAGATTGTGATCTATGACAACACGAATTGGATTATTCCCTTCCCAATCTCGAACATTTAACCTGGGATTATCATACAAGGCAGTGTTTTTACCAACAAGCACAGCATCTTCTTCGGCGCGCCATTTATGCACAAGTTTCCTCGAATATTCATTAGAAATCCATTTGGAATCATAATTCCCTCTCGCAATATAGCCATCTGCTGTCTCTGCCCACTTCAGTATTACCCAGGGTTTTTTATCAATAATTGACTTAAAAAATCGCTTATTTAGATCACGACCCTCATCGGCTAATAAGCCTTGCTCTACTTCAATTCCGGATTTTAGCAAAATATCAATCCCTTTACCAGCAACCAATGGATTTGGATCGATATTAGCGATAATTACTTTTTTCACTTTGTGTCGCGCTAAAAGTTCAGCGCATGGTGGTGTTTTACCAAAGTGAGCACAAGGTTCCAAAGAGACGTAAACCGTACTTTCCTGGAGTATCTGTTTATCCTTGATCGAATTAATGGCATTTACTTCTGCATGTGGCCCACCACATTGTTGATGAAAGCCTTCCCCAATAATTTTATCATGATGTACCACAACGCACCCAACCATGGGGTTTGGGCTAACATTACCAAACCCAAGCCTGGCCAACTCCATGGCTCGTTGCATATATTTGATGTCTGTATTCAATTTTCAGGTTTTAACAAAAGTAATTCGATTTCAGTAATCATAAAATTTTCCGCACCTTGGTTTTTTTGTATTTTTATATGCAAGCTGTTTTCAGATTTATAAAATGAATCAAAGATCAACTCATTCTTCCAGGACTCTTTACATTCAAATGGTTTCACAATTGATTCCTGTTTACGGAGAAGATGAATCAAGACAACTGGCAAAGATCCTTTTTGAGGAACATGGAATTGCTTTTGAAAAGATCATGATTGATGAAGAAATAATTTTAGATTCAACAAATGAATTATCTATTTATGAAAAAGCAGACTTGCTCAAAAATCAGGTACCGATACAATATGTATTGGGTAAAGCACACTTTTTTGGCCGAGAGTTCATTGTAAATCCATCAGTACTTATACCCAGACAGGAAACTGAGGAGCTGATCAATGAAATATTGATTGACAATAAAAAACCACACCTAGACATTCTCGATATTGGTTCGGGAAGTGGATGTATTGGCATAACCCTGGCATTAGAGCTAAAACATGCCAGGGTTACAGCAATGGACATCGATGGTGCCGCCCTGGATGTCACGTTGAAAAATGCGCAAATCCATGGTATAGAAATTTCCTGTATGCTCGAAGATGTTTTACAACTCGATCAGCTCCCAGGTCAGTTTGATATTATCGTAAGCAATCCTCCTTACGTTATGGAAAGAGAGAAACTAAGTATGCTTCCCAATGTATTGAACCATGAACCCCACAAGGCATTGTTTGTTCCCGATGAAGATCCATTGCGTTTTTATAAAAAGATAATTGCACTTGCAAAAAAACACCTAAAACCAAAAGGAAAGTTATATTTTGAAATAAACGAACATTATGGGTTGGATATGATCCGGCTTTGTGAAAAGAATGGTTGTGCATGCGTACGGTTGGTACATGATCTTCATGGAAAAGACCGAATTTTGAAAACAATGTTCGATTGATATAAATTTAAGTGATTTGAAGTATGGAAAACTTTTTCATATTGAATTCAAAATGGTCTCCGACTTTCTTTTCTTTAAGTTGCTGACCCAATGGTGAAGCCAGTGAAATGGCGGTGGCATTAAATCCTTCAAATTCCATTTTACCAGCGCTTATTGCAATGAAATAATTGCCGTTGCTGGTTTCAACAAGGCAACCTGATTCAACCACAGAAGATACCTTTTTTATATTTACAAGATCCAGGTTACTCAATAACATTTGTGCCTCCGCCAATTGTTTTGCATGGTTGTCTCGATCGATTTGCATCAGCGCCCGATCCGTATTGTATTTATCACCAGCACTGCTTTTTGTCTCTTCATTCGCTGCATCCTGAGCTTCTCGCATTGCCTCCTTTGCA